>NZ_JAUZMZ010000095.1:0-19031 GCF_036327435.1 Rhodococcus chondri
AGCCGAGCGGCCGAGTTCGGTGAGTTCCCATCCGCCCGAAACGCGGGCCAGCACGCGTCCGCCGAGGCTCTTCTCCAGGGCCGCGATGCGACGGGCGATGGTCGTGTGGTTGACGCTGAGGTCGTCGGCGGCCGTCGTGAAGCGGCCCGTGCGGCCGACGGCCAGCAGAACCAGCAGGTCATCGGCCGACGGCGCGCTCATATGTGCATTCTTGCAGATCTACTCCGCGAATCGCAGCATTGTGCATGCAGATCTGCGCATTGATACTCGGCACATGCGATCTGAAGTGTTACCCATCACAGTCGAATCGGGGAGGACGAAGCAATGAACGTCGAACAGGCGCGGCCCGACAGCCGCATACCGGACGAGACCCCCGACTCGGGCCTGCGCAAGGTCGTCGGCGCCTCGATGGCCGGCACCGTCGTCGAGTGGTACGAGTTCTTCCTCTACGGCACCGCCGCTACCCTGGTGTTCTCCAAGGTCTTCTTCCCCGGCGACACCAACGAGCTCGACGCCATCATCGCCGCCTTCGTCACTTACGCCGTCGGCTTCGTGGCGCGGCCTCTCGGCGGCGTCGTGTTCGGCCACTTCGGCGACAAGTTCGGCCGCAAGAAACTGCTGCAGACCAGCCTGGTGCTCGTCGGCATCGCCACCTTCCTCATGGGTTGTCTGCCGACTTTCGGTGCCATCGGTTACTGGGCGCCTGCCCTGCTCGTCACGCTGCGTTTCGTCCAGGGCTTCGCCGTCGGTGGTGAGTGGGGCGGTGCGGTGTTGCTCGTCGCCGAGCACAGCCCCGACCGTTCCCGCGGCTTCTGGTCGTCATGGCCGCAGGCCGGCGTCCCGATGGGCAACCTCGTCGCCACCGTCGTCCTGCTGGTCCTGACCACCACACTGTCCGACGCGGCGTTCCTCTCATGGGGCTGGCGTATCGCGTTCTGGCTCTCGGCCGTCATCGTGCTGGTCGGGTACTACATCCGCACCAAGGTCACCGACGCGCCGATCTTCCTCGAAGCTCAGCGTGAGGCCGAGCAGATCAAGTCCAGCTCGTACAGCGTCGTCGAGGTCGTCAAGCGATACCCACGGGGCGTGTTCACCGCCATGGGCCTGCGCTTCGCCGAGAACGTCATGTACTACCTCGTCGTCACGTTCTCGATCACCTATCTCAAGGTGGTCGTCGGGGCGAACACCTCCACCATCTTGTGGTGGATGCTCGCCGCGCACGCCGTGCACTTCGCGATCATCCCCGTCATCGGACGCCTGTCCGACACCTTCGGCCGCCGCCCCGTGTACATGGTCGGTGCCGTCACTGCCGGCACATGGGGTTTCTTCGCCTTCCCGATGATGGACAGCGGACACAACGTCCTTGTCATGTTCGCCATCATCATCGGACTGGTGTTCCACGCCTTCATGTACGCCGGCCAGCCCGCGATCATGGCCGAGATGTTCCCGACCCGCATGCGCTACGCGGGTGTCTCGCTCGGCTACCAGGTGACCTCCATCGTCGCCGGCTCGCTCGCGCCGATCATCGCAACCGCGCTGCTCAGCCACTACGGCAGCGCTGTGCCTATCGCGATCTACCTGGCCTTGGCGTCGGTGGTGACGATCATCGCCGTCGTGTCCGCCCGCGAAACCAGGGGCCTGAGCCTGCGCGAGGTCGATGCCGCGGATGCCCGCGCCGTCGCCGACGAGAAGACGGCGGTACCCGCATGAGTGCCCGCACCGCGTTGATCACCGGCGGCGCCGGCGGTATCGGGGCGGCGTGTGCTCGAGAACTGGCCGCCCGCGGTGTGCAGGTTACCGTCGCCGACGTCGACGAGGTCGCTGCCAAGACCCTCGCCCACGAGATCGGCGGGCAGGCGTGGGCGGTGGACCTGCTCGACTCCGACCAGCTCGATGGGCTCCGGCTCGAGGTCGACATCCTCGTCAACAACGCCGGCATCCAGGTGGTCCGCCCGATCGAGGAGTTCGCCCTCACCGACTTCCGCATGATCCAGACCCTCATGGTGGAGGTGCCCTTCCTCATGGTGAAGGCGGTCCTGCCGCACATGTACGACCGTGGCTTCGGACGCATCGTCAACGTGTCGTCGGTGCACGGGCTGCGGGCGTCGACCTTCAAGTCCGCATACGTCACCGCCAAGCACGGTCTCGAGGGGCTGTCGAAGGTCATGGCAGTCGAGGGCGGTCCGCACGGCGTCACCAGCAACTGCGTCAACCCGGGTTATGTGCGAACGCCGTTGGTGGAGAGCCAGATCCGCGACCAGGCTCGGCTGCACGGTATCGCCGAGGAGCGGGTGCTCGCCGAAGTGCTGCTCACCGAGCCGGTGATCAAGCGGCTCGTCGAACCTGGGGATGTGGCTTCCCTCGTCGCGTGGCTGGCCTCGGACGACGCCGGTATGGTCACCGGCGCCTCCTACACGATGGACGGCGGCTGGACCGCCCGCTGACCGGCCACACGGGCTTTCGACGCGATCAGTGGGTGTCCGCGCCGTCGGGATCTACCGGGCCTGGCGCGACAGCGGGTACATCGTCGGCGGGCTCGTCGCGGACATGATGGGTCTGCACGCCGCCGTGTGGGCGTCGCCGCCGTCACCACGGCCTCGGCGCCGGCTGTGACGGTTCGATGTACGAAGCCTATCGCCGGCCCTCAGTGTGAGCAGCGAGTGTGCGCCGAAGGGATGAGACGCATCCGGTGAGGGAGATCCGATGCTCAGTTCTGCTGTGCTGGCTGTGCTCCAGGCGCTGCTTGAGCGTGGCCAGGTTACACGGCATTTCTTTGCGGGCCTGTGGGCGCACAGAGAGGGGCACGAGAAGCTTCCCGATCCCGTGGCCTTCGAAGTCGACTGCGATCGTCACCCGGGAGCGGTGTCCGGAGTCGAGCGGATCGACCGTCACATCCACGACCGCCCGGATGGGGTCGTCGACACCGTGCACCCCCCATGTATTCGGCGGGTCGATATGGGTGAGTTCGGCAGTCACCGATCGTTCGGCGAATCCGATGCGGCGCGTGGTGCGGCATTTCTCACCGACCCGAGGCGTTCCGGTGCCGTTCATATGGCCGCCGACCACACCCTTCTGCCACTGGGTGAAGCGGGTCGGGTCGGTGACGTAGGCGAACATCTGCGCCGGTGGGCGGTCGACGTCGATACTGGTCGTGATCGGCGCCATCAGCGCTGCCCCCTGTCGATGGCGTCGGCGTAGCGCTGCAGGTAGAGCGGCCACCCGGCGTCATGCCCGACACCATCGCGGACCGTCTCCCAATCCTTGCCGTGGCGTTCGAGCTTGCGGTGCTCGAGCTCGACTCGGGTGCGATCGTCGGATTCGGCAATGAACCGGACCTCGACCTCGCTGGTCTTGGCCGGGTCGTTCTCGATCTGCCAGTGCCCGTTGATGTCCCAACTGAACATCAGCCGGTTCGGCGGCTCATAGGCCAGCACCCGCGCCCATCGGCATTCGGAGCCGTCCACACCGCGGTCGTAAATGTGACCGCCCACTCTCGGTTCGAACACGGTCTCGGCAATCGGGACCGCCATGATGTTGTGCTCACGCGGTTTGATCGCATCGAATCGCTCGACGAATAGTGCGAACGCGCGCTCCATCCCTGCGTTCACGATGATCTGCTGCTGCACCGGTTCGGCGTGTGTCTGTGTCATGACCTCTCCTGGGGGTGGTTCGACGGCGTCCTTGTAGGCGGTCAGGGCCTGTGCCCAGAACCGGTTGAGCTGCGTGCGCAGCACGCTGATCCCGGCCGGGTCGAGGTGATAAATGCGGCGGGTGCCGACGGCCCGATCGCGGACCAGCCCGGCGTCCTTGAGGACCTTCAGGTGTTGCGAGACCGCCGGTCGGCTGATCGGCAGTTCGCGGGCGAGTTCACCTACTGCACACGGGCTTTCGGCCAGGCGCTCGAGGATCGTGCGCCTCGTTCGATCGGCGAGCGCGCCCCATTCGTCTCCAGCTTGGTAAGTAGCTACGAACGGTAAGTCTCCGCTTACGCATCGTGGCTGTCAAGAGGTGTCCAGCAACTCTTGGGATTGGCGAGGGGTGGACACCACGCGTGGGCCGGTCACCCTAGCGCTGCGTAGCCCGGAAAGGTTGGGAGTTCCCAGCGCCAACCTTCTTGGCACGGACGTGCGTGAGGCAGACCTGACAGGTGCGAGTCTCAAAGGTGCCCGGGTCGACCACCGCACAATCTTCTACGGGGCGATTCTCACGGAACGGATTTCAGGAGCGCGAATACCGTCAGTTGCACATTCGGTACGGCCGACGAAGATCGGCCGCACCGCGGCATCCCCGCCGGGAACCCGAGAGCTGTCCTCCGATGATCGTTTTCGGGATCGACGGCGCCCTCCACGTCGGCAAACTCACGTCGACGGTTCATCCGATCCTTGCCGCCGTCCGCGGGATGCGGACGGTGCGGATCGGCCGTTCCGGAGAGATCAGCCCGCTCGGTACACACGTACAACCGGTCGAAGGAGATCGGGGTCGACGAGTTGCACCGACAGATCGCCCTCGCGCATGCCGAGTGCCCCGGGAGCGCTGGCGGGTATCTCGCCGACCGGGGTTCGGGACGGTTCCGGTCGCCACGGTCTGTGCGGTAGGCGACGCAGTCTGCGACATGGTCGATCCGCGATGGTGGCGTCGTTTACGTTGCTGGAGATGCCGAGTCCCTCATACGGCACGCCACCGACGATGGTGCACACGATCCCCGTGCCGGAATCATCTCGGGTCTGATGTCGACGCGCAGGCGCTGAATCTCACCCGCATCAGCACCGTGCACGAGATGGCGTTCGGTCTGACCGGATGCCGGTCTGCGGTGCCGCGGTCGGTCCGGGAGCGGCCCGTGCCGGAATCGGGATTGTGCAGCGCCCTCACGATCCGGGGGGTTGAGCCCGGCGGCACCGTCGCGCACATCTGTTCACCTACCATCTCGAATGCACATCATCCTTCGGCTGGTCCGGCGGCGTACCCGAAGTCGCGGCTCACGCCGACCATGATTGCCAGCGCAGCCGGTCGATCGTAATCACCGGTCCCGGTGGCCGCCTCACCCGATACTGCGGGTACTTGCGGGCCAGCGCGTCGAGTCCGGTGGCGCCGGCGTCGGTATCCGCGCCGTGGACCGTGGCGATGCCGTCGATGCGGATCCACCATAGCTGCGACCAGTCGTCGCTGTAGTGGTCGACCAGCACGCTCACCCGGGGGTTGTCGGCGATGTCGGTCAGGCGACGCAGCCGTCGGGTGGTCTTCGGCTTGTCGTCGACACAGGTGTGGATCGCATCGCCGTCGAGGGCGAACACGATCGGGACCAAGTGCGGCACGCCGGACCCATTCGCGGTGGCGAGTCGGGCCACTCGGGCGGCGGCGACACGGCGGCGGATGTCCATGCACCTCAACGTAGCTCCGGAGGGCCGAATGATCACGTCCATCGCCGACGCCAGGTAAGCGACACCCGGATTCCCCGGCCGCTGATGAAGTCGGGTAGCACTGACACTGAGGTGGTCTGGTTGAGAACTGTCCGACAGTACAGGCTTCGCACGGCTGGGCCACCGGTCTTCGGCGATGGCCGGCATCGAATACGTTCGGACTGACGTATTTCCCCCGCCCCGAGGACTGGCCGGTCATGCCGGTCGACTATGTCGGGTTCAAGCTCGAGCCCGTCGGATTCTTCGATCGCAATCCTGCGCTCGACGTGCCGGCGAGCACCGCGAAGCACTGCTGCAAAGGGTAGAAGTCGTGTCCACCGCCCTCTCTTCGGTCGCTCGCCGCACCAGCCCCTGGCTGCGGCGACCGGCCGCGGCCCTCGCGGTCGTCTCGGCGGCGCTGCATGCCGTGTCACTCGTCGGGTATGCGGCATATTCGCCGACGATCAGCGTGATGACCGTAGCGATGATCCTCGGATGTCTGTACTGCGCGCGGCACCTGTGGGTGCGTGGCTCACCATGGGATTGGTGTCTCGTCGCGATGATGAACGTCGGCATGATCGCATTGCACCTGGCTCTGATGAGTCCCGGTTCCGGCGGCGGTCACCACGGGAACGTGATGCAGGGTGCAGCTTCGGCTTCGGTGAGCCATCCGATGTCGGGTCCGATGGCGGCTGCTCTTGCGACCGCCGCGCTCGAATCGGTGATCGCTGCGACGATGCTGTTCTACGAGACTCGTCACGTTGCGACCGAAAGCCGCCGACCACGACTTCCCGGGAGGATCAATGCCTGACTGGTTGTGTTGGGCGGGGACGCAGGGTTCGCAGCGCCAGCACAGCAGCGCCAGCACAGGGGCTACGGCCATCAGGATCATGGTGATGCCGAGGTGATTCCGACCCCGGTGTCGAGAGCGCGGCCGGCCGAGTCGAGCAGTTCCGCTGCCTGGTCGGTGGGCAGGGTGTGCGAGCTGATGAGCGCCATCGAGGTGTCGGCGGCGATGCGCGCGTCGTCGGCGGGCACGCCCGCGGGCACGGTCAAGTGTGACCCCATCAGAGCGGTGGTCATTCGATGAATGCCCGCACATACTCGCGTACCGCCTGTTGCCGGAGGTACTTGTCGATGCTGTGACGCCAAGTACCGGAGTTTGCCACCTCGATGTCGTCGACTCGGATACGGCCGCCGCGGCGGAAGTCGCCCCCGATTCGGCGGTCGGTCAGTCCACAGACCGGGTCGAAGGGATCGAAGACGTTGCGCCACGGCCCGTCTCCGAGACACTTGTTCGGCCAGCCGTTACCGGATGTCCACGGTGGAGTCAGACCGTCCTGCACTTCCGCTATCCCCAGGGGACTGCCGAGGGTGAGGAAAGCGTCCACGTCCGGAATATCGTCGATGCCGGTGAGGGCGTCGTAGGCGATGACGCTGCCGAGGCTGTGACCCACGAGCAGATGCGGTCCGGGCAGCGCCGCCGCGTCGTGCAGCATTGCCCTTGCACGGGCCCGGATGTCGGTGCGGATCCGGAATGTCGCCCCGGCCCGCGGTGAGAAGCTTGCGTCGTACAGGTAGTGGTGGACGTCGCGGAGGAACACCCGCATCAACCGTCGCTCCACCCACCCCGGCAGCGGAAGCAGTTCGAGATCTGTCTGGGGGACAAGGACGTCGGCTTCGATCTGGGCAGCCGTGCCCTCCATGCCCACGTCTTTTGCGAGTCGCTCGACGAATCCGCGTTCGTCGGCGGGAACTTCGTCGAGCCATGCAAGATCCGCGTCGCCGGGATCGGCCGCTTCGACCGACTCGACCGTGGATTCGGGGGAGGGCCCCGGAACAATCGGAGTCGGGTAGAGCATGTCGGCCCAGTACAACATCGACGTCGTCACACCTCGCTCGTCGAGATCGACGCCGTTGTCTGCGCGCAGCGCCGACTTCCACTGGGAAAGCAGTTCGTCGGGGGCCGGCTTGTTCGCGATTCCGTGCACGAAAGTAATGTGCGCCATGATTTTTCACCTCGATGGGTGTTACGGACGGTTCGGATGCCCGGTGGGTGCTGCCGGATTCATGTGCCCGATCCGGGTCGCGGTGCTCGGCCGTGTCATGGTCGTTGTCCGGTCCGGATCTCCAGTCGGTGCGCATCGACATGAACGACACGCACCGACCGCGGACGACCCCCCGTTGTCGCCACCTCCAACGATTCCCCATCCGCCTCCGGTTGCCACGTTCCCTCGTACGCCTCGGGGGCATCCGCGCGACCGGAAGTCCATTCGACGGCGGTGCCGTCGTCGCGGAACTCGATCCCCCCGCGACCGCGCGCGGGAGGAAAGTCGAAACCGTCGGGACGGTAGACCTCGATACCGTCGTGGTCCTCTTCGAACGAGTGCCACCACCGGCGGTGCAGAGCGCCCATCACGGGCGACCGGACCACAAGGACTTGCGCGCCGCCTCGAGACATGCGCGCATGCGGGCGGCCTGCCCGGCGGTGAACATCATCATGGCCTCGTCGTCGACATAATCCATGTAGTCCATGAACATATCGCCATGTGGCCCGTTTCCACACGTCACACGAGGAAACGTGGGTTTGCCGTAGTTCGGTCCCGCCTGGTTGGGGGTGTCGTCGACCTCGTCGGTGCCACCGCACCCGGTCCCGTCGTCACCCCAGATGTGAAACAGGTTGAGGTAGTGCCCCACCTCGTGGGTCAGGGTGCGGCCACGGTCGAATGGTGCGGTGGCGGTGCCGGTTGTGCCGAACGCGGTGTAGTTCACGACGACCCCGTCCGTCTCCGCGGCGCCGCCGGGGAACTGCGCATATCCGAGCAGGCCACGGTCGAGCCGGCACACCCAGATGTTGAGGTATCGGTCGGCGGGCCAGGCGTCGATGCCGCCGCGGGCCCGGAACTTGACGGCGTCGTCCGTGCCGAACGCGCGTACCGGCGTGATCGTGCGGGTGATCCCGTCGGTGGGGTTGCCGTCCGGATCGACACTTGCCGGTTCGAACTCGATCATCGGGTCACCGACGAGCGGAGCGAACGGCGACGGTACCCGTGACAGGTCCGGATTGGCGGATCGGAAATCGGTGGTGAGAACCGTCAGTTGCGAGCGGATCTGATCGTCGTCGATGTTCTGTTCGTCGGTGTTGGCAACGACATGCACGACCACGGGGATCCGAACGATCTCGGCGCTTTCGAAGCCGAGGCTCTCGAGCAGGATGGTCTGATCTTCCAGTTCGGCGCGGTTGACCCGGTAGCTTTCCGATTCGGTGAGCAGGCGGCGGTGGATCTCCATCGCCCCGCAGTTGCGCCGGGCCGGAGTTTCGATGCTGGTCATCTCGAGTCCTTCGTGATCAGAGGATGAGGTCCTGAATGCGCAGCAATTCTCTTGGTGCGCCGGAAGATTCGATGCGGTCCAACGGATCGGCCGCGATGTGGGGAGCGAAACCGAGACCGGTCATCGTCGCGATCCGCCGCACCGGCACCTGGTAGGTGCGATAGGCGCCGAAGGAGAACTCCTCAGGACCTGTCAGGAAGTCGTCGAGCAGGGCGGCCTGGCTCAACAGGTAACCCGTGGCAGACAGAGTGCCGTCGCCCTTGACCATGGCGACGACCTTCCAGAACTGCCGCGGTAACGCAACCCCGCGGTACTGCGGGTCGTCGTCGGCCAGCACCGGGCCCGTCATGACGGTCACCTTCACATCATGGTTGTCGGTGTTGCGCAGGATGTGGTCTTCGAGGCCGAGCCACAGCGTGCTGCCGGCATTGAACTGATGGTGCTGCGGGGTGCAGTTGGTGAAGTGGAAGGTGTCGTCGTTCGCGGCCTTCGCAAGCGGCCCCCAGGCCGGATCGAGTCGCCGTACCAGGTGCCCACGATCGAGCGGGTTGTCCGCATAGACACGTTCGCCGGTCTGCTCGTCGGCGGGAAGTCTCGGATCGAGAATCCAGCGGTCCGGGTCGCGTCGCGGTTGCTGCGCCTGTTGCCCGTCGATATTGACGGCGGTGAACAGGGCCAGCCGACGGCGTCGGTGCATGACGATGCTGAAATGGTGGTAATTCAACTCCTGCGAGGCGAGCTCCGCGACACCGCTTCCGAGTTGTGGCAGTGGCACCTCGGTGGCGAGGAACCGCGGGTCGTACCCGCCGCGGCTGGTGTAGTCCGGATCGATCGAGATGGCTTCGCGATGGACCGGCGTCACGCGCGGCAGGTCCCCGAGCCGCACCGTGATCTCGATCGGAACCCGGATGGTCACAGTGCCGTCGCCATGGTCGACGGTGTCGGGTTCTCCGGACTTCTCGTTGCGGCCGGGGACCGCAGGGAGTTCCGGGGAGGGGCGAGCCGGCACCGACTCGAGTTCGTCGAGTAGCGCACGCTGGTCGTCCGGCAGATCCTGTGCGTGTACGTGCGCGAGGATTCCGCTGATCCGGACGCCCTCGTTGAGCACACCGCCGAACTGCGGGTGCTGGGGTGCGGGCACGCTGGCATGGTGCAGCGCCACGACTTCCCACTGGTCGTTGAACACCGGTGAACCCGACGACCCGGGTTCGGTGTCGGCGCAGTAGTGCACGAACCGTTCGGGAATGTCGATGATCCGGTTCTCTCGCAGTACGATCTGCTTCTTCCGCCCTCCCGGATGCTGGACGATGGTGACGGACTCGCCGATGATCACAGTGCCCTGCTCCGCGGTGAGGCGGCTGAATCCATACTCCTGCAACGCGTCCGGAGTTGCATCGACCGCCACCAGCGCAAAGTCGCGAGCGCGGTCGGCGATGAAGAAGCGATCGGGGTCGAAGCCGAAGGTCCTCGGCGTGAGTTCGGCACCGCCCGGCCCGTCCTGATAATCGAACTCGATCCGGCTGACCCGCGCAGTGTGGGCGTCGGGCAACACGTGGTGATTGGTAAGAAGGAGCGTCGGCGAAACCATGAAGCCGGTGCCGTAGCCGCGAGGTCTGCCCGAGCGCAGGTCGATCAGTACCCGGCCGACCGACCTTGCCGCCGCTGTTCCCTCGTCGAGATACCGCACGCCGAGAAAATCGGCGGTATTGATGATTCTCTCGAGCAGATCTTCGCGGTCGACCTCGAATACCTCTTCGGCCTGCTTCACCGCCGCGGCGAGGTCCGGGGCCGGGGCTGTGCCCTCCCCGCTGCGATAGTAGTTCTCGATGTGATTGATGCGCTTGATGATCCGGAAGTCGTCATTAGCTTCCGCCATGCCGCCGGGTTGCCGGAGCACCTGTGCATGGTGCATCCGCGGCTCCGTACGTTCGGCGATGCGTTGCGCTGCCGCCTCCAGCTGGTGGTGCCGCTCGGACTCGTATGAACCGGCGCGCGGTTCGGCTGATCCGTTGGTGGAGAGCGTGTCGATGATGGTCATGGGTGCCCCGCTGTGTCGAAGTATGTGCAGCCCTGATTCGCTGAGAAAAGCTTGGCGCGTGCGTGCTGCACGGTCGCGCGTAGTGGACTACTCGATTCCTCTCGGCGCACGAATCCAAGCGTGGCAGTGGCCGACACGTCGGGGCAGTCACCCCAGGGATGGAATTGCCGACCCCTCGTGTCTCCATCACGCGAGTTCCGCTGTCCCCCGCGATCGAGTAGAGGGCTTCGCCTTCGGCGCGGATTCGCGGCCCTTGAAGCCGATGCTGGTGAATTGCTTCTGTTGGGCAGCAACGTGTTACGCGCGCGGGCGCAGGTCTCGACGAACGCCCTCGAAGCGCTGGGCTGCGCGATGAAGTGCGGACGCGACGGCGGCCAGGGCCGGCCTCGATCGGCTTCCGCTACGGTAGGCGATCCGGGTATGTCGCCCTATCTCGAGAGCGGTGAGCGCCACCCCGGGGGGAACGTCGGTTGCCCCGAGTTGGGGAACCAGCGCGACACCGGATCCCGCAGCGACGAATCGCAGGACGGTCGCGAAGTCGTCGATCCGATGGGCGACCTGCGGTTCGAAGCCCTGGGACCGGCAGGTGCGCACGGTCATGCTGTGGCAGAGAGTGCCGGGGTTGCCGACGATCCACCGGCTGTCGGCGTGGGCGCGGATCGCGGCGTCATCCGACACTTCCGGCGATGCGCGTGAGGCCAGGTACACAACCTCGTCGAGAAGCGGTTCGAGTTCGATGCCCGGACCGATGGTCGAGGGGACGTTGTCGTATTCATGGACCAGGGCCATGTCCAGCTCATTCCCGCGCAGCAGATTCGGGACGTCGGCGGGATCGACCTCGAGCACCGCCATCTCCAACTCCGGTTCGGCGCTGTCGATCTCCGAGATTGCCGGGAGCACGATCGTTCGAAGGGCGGTAGGAAATGATCCCAGGCGGACCGGACCGGACAAGCGCGTTTCGCTCGCTGCCAGCTCGGCTTCGGCTCGTTCGAGATCCGCGAGAAGTATCTCGGTGTGCTCGACAAGCACGGTTCCCGCCGGCGTGAGAGTGACCCGACGTCCGGTGCGCGTCAGGAGGGACCGACCGACGTCGCGTTCGAGGGCGGCAAGCTGCTGGGAAACCGCCGAAGGTGTGTACGAGAGGGCCTCCGCAACCGCCGCGATGGTTCCGCGGTGGGCGAGTTCGCGGAGAAGTCTGAGCTTGCGCACGTCGAGCATCAGGTTATCTTATGCTCAACGTCTCGAAACGTAACTGGACCTTAGGTATGCCGTCGGTGAGGCTCGGTCCATGATCTTTCAGCCGTCAGGAATCTTCGTCCCGCTCGTCACCCCCTTTTCGGTGGGTGGTGACCTTTCGATCCACGACCTGGAACTCCTCGCGCATCCTGTGATCGACGAGGAGCGCACGGGATCGTGGCGTTGGGCACCACCGCGGAAGCCGGGACACTGGGTCCGCAGGAGCGCCGGGACGTGGTGCGGGTCTGCAGCAAGGTGTGTCGGGAACACGGGGTTCCACTGCTGGTGGGAGCGGGGTCGAACGACACCGCCGGCACTGTGGGTGCCATCGAGGAACTGGAACAGGTGGACGGGGTGGCCGGGGCGTTGGTAGTGGTCCCGTACTACACGCGACCATCCGAAGCGGGCGTGGTCGCGCTCTTCGAGCACGTCGCCGAGCGCACCACGCCCCCACTGGTCCTGTACAACGTGCCGTATCGCACCGGCCGGTATCTCGGCTGGGAGTCCATCGTGAGCCTGGCGGAGCATCCCGGGATCGTGGGCATCAAGCAGGCGGTCGGCACAGTGGACACCGATACCTCCCGACGTCCGTCTGCCGTTGTTACCCGCCGGTGAGCCCTCGGGACTGCTGCGAACGCTCGAACAGCTGAGGTCGAGCCGATGACTCGTTCCGGCGGTCCGATTCGGGGCAGACGATCAGGGTTCTGCTGTCGTGGGGGCGGGTACCCGCTGAAGAAAGAGCAGCGCGATGCCAATGGAGGTACGAGATGTCCGACGACAGCTTCGGCGCACGCGACACCCTGCACGTCGGGGGAACCGACTACCGCATCTATCGACTTGATCGAGTCCCCGGATCCGACCGGCTTCCCTACAGTCTCAAGGTCCTGCTGGAGAACCTGCTGCGCACCGAAGACGGGCGGCTGGTGACCCGGGAACAGATCGAAGCGGTCGCCGGGTGGGATCCGAAGTCCGTCCACAACCCGGAGATCCAGTTCTCTCCGGCACGGGTGTTGATGCAGGACTTCACGGGTGTGCCGTGCGTGGTGGACCTGGTTGCGATGCGGGACGCCATGACGAAACAGGGCGGCGACGCGAAGCGCATCAACCCGCTGATCCCTACCGAACTCGTCATCGACCACTCGGTCGTCGCCGACGTGTTCGGTACCGACGACGCCTTCCGAATCAACACGGACCTCGAATTCAAACGTAACCGGGAACGCTACGAACTGCTGCGGTGGGCGCAGGGCGCATTCGACGACTTCAAGGTTGTCCCGCCCGGTACCGGTATCTGCCATCAGGTAAATCTCGAGCACCTCGGCCGTGTCGTGTTCACCCGGGAGGACTCCGACGGGACGACGGTCGCCTACCCGGATTCGCTGGTGGGCACCGATTCCCATACCCCGATGATCAACGGTCTCGGTGTCGTGGGCTGGGGCGTGGGGGGCATCGAAGCGGAGGCTGCGATGCTCGGGCAGCCGGCGTCGATGCTGATTCCTCAGGTAGTGGGGTTCAAGCTCACCGGTGAGATGGGGGAGGGCACCACCGCGACCGACCTGGTGCTCACCGTCGCCGAAATGCTCCGCAAAACCGGAGTGGTCGGCAAGTTCGTCGAGTTCTTCGGACCCGGCGTGGCGAACGTGCCGCTGGCCAACCGAGCCACGATCGGCAACATGAGCCCGGAGTACGGTTCGACGATCTCGATTTTTCCGATCGACGACGTCACCCTCGACTACATGCGCCTGACCGGGAGGTCGGAGGAGCTCGTCGGCCTGATCGAGTCGTATGCGAAGGAACAGGGCCTGTGGCACGATCCCGACCGCGAACCCGATTACAGCGAGGTCGTCGAATTGGATCTGTCGACGGTGCGCCCGTCGATTGCGGGGCCGAAACGACCCCAGGACCGCATCCCGGTCGCGCTCGCCCCGAAAGCTGTCGCCGCCCTGCTCAACGGCGAAGCGGTGCCCGACGTCGTCTCACGTGTGCAGACCAGCGACGTCGACGAGGCATCGATGGAATCGTTCCCCGCGAGCGATCCCGTCTCCATCAAAGGCAAGGACACGAGTGCGCCGCCACGCGACCCGGTGCCCGATGATGCCGACCTCGAGACACCACCGTCGGAGAAGGTGCCGGTGCGTGTCGGTGACGGCGACGAATTCGAACTCGACCACGGCCACGTCGTGATCGCTGCGATCACATCGTGCACCAATACCTCCAACCCGTCGGTGATGATCGGTGCGGGGCTGCTCGCCAAGAAGGCCGTCGAGAAAGGTTTGCGCAGCAAGCCGTGGGTGAAGACAACCCTCGCACCGGGATCGCGAATCGTCACCGACTACTACGAACGCGCGGGGCTCACCCCGTACCTCGAGAAGCTCGGCTTCTATCTCGTCGGGTACGGCTGCACCACGTGTATCGGCAACTCCGGGCCGCTCTCCGAAGAAATCGCCGCCGCGATCGACGAGCACGACCTCAACGTTTCCGCGGTGCTGTCGGGCAACCGCAACTTCGAAGGACGCATTCATCCGCAGACGAAGATGAACTTCCTGGCCTCGCCGCCGCTCGTGATCACCTACGCGCTGGCCGGGTCGATGCTGGTCGATGTCTTCGAAGAGCCGCTCGGTACCGGCACGGACGGCGATCCGGTTTACCTGCGCGACATCTGGCCGACTACGCAGGAGATCCAGGACGTCATCGACGACTGCGTGCGGTCGGAAATGTTCGACTCCGGCTACGCCGACGTGTACACCGGCGACGACACCTGGCGCAGCCTCGACGTGCCCGACTCCGAGGTCTTCGAGTGGAAGGACGACTCGACCTACGTGCGGCGGCCGCCGTACTTCGACGGCATGTCGGACCGACCCGAGCCCATGCGCGATATCGACCGTGCGCGGGTTCTTGCGTTGCTGGGTGACTCGGTCACCACCGATCACATCTCGCCGGCCGGCGCGATCAGACGGGACGGGCCCGCGGGAAAGTACCTGCAGGAACACGGCGTCGAGCCGGCGGATTTCAACTCGTACGGTTCGCGTCGCGGCAACCACGAGGTGATGATTCGCGGCACGTTCGCCAACATCCGGCTGCGAAATCAGCTGGTGCCGGATGTCGAGGGAGGGGTCACGCGGTATCTCCCGACCGGTGAGCAGATGAGCATCTACGACGCAGCGCAGCGCTACGCCGAGGACGGCACACCGCTGGTCGTGCTCGCCGGCGCCGAGTACGGGTCGGGGTCCTCACGGGACTGGGCCGCCAAGGGCACCCTGCTGCTCGGTGTGCGAGCGGTGATCGCGCAGTCGTACGAGCGCATCCACCGCTCCAACCTCATCGGCATGGGCGTGCTGCCATTGCAGTTCCCGGAGGGCGAATCGATCGAGAGCCTCGGATTGACCGGGGAGGAGGAGTTCACGATCACCGGATTGGCCGGGGTCGACGCCATCCCCGAGACGGTCAGCGTGCATGCCGGGGAGAAGCAGTTCGATGCGCCGGTGCGCATCGATACGCCGGCCGAGGCCGAATACTTCCGGCACGGCGGCATCCTGCGATACGTGCTGCGACAGATTGCCGAGTAGCGCTCGGCCTTCCGCAGCGGAAGGCCGCTCGGCCGCGGCGCCGGGTCGGGACCGGGTCCGCGGCTTAACATTGATCGGCTGCCCGACGCGGTGACGTGCCACGGCCCGAGGTTCAAAGGAGCGTCCGACATGCAGGTGCTAGTGGTCTACGAGTCGATGTACGGCAACACCCGCCATGTGGCAGAGGCCATCGCGAAAGGGATCGAGGCCGGCGCGACGGTCAAGGTCGTGGCGGCCGCGGATGCGAAGAATGAAAACCTGGCCACCTACGATCTGGTCGTGGCCGGCGGACCCACTCACGTGCACGGAATGAGCCGCGCCTCCACACGCCACGGTGCAGTGGAAGCGGCAGAGGAACCCGACAGCACCCTCACCGTCGAGCCGGATGCCGAAAGCGAGGGCGTGCGAGAGTGGCTCGCTTCTCTCGGGTCCGCGACCGGTGACGCCGCGGCGTTCGACACGCGATACGACGGACCGGTGCTGTTCACCGGACGGGCATCGAAGTCGATCGCCAAGAAGCTCGGGAAGGCCGGGTTCACCCTGATTGCCGACCCGGAGAGCTTCCTGGTCGACAAGCAAACCGCGCTCGAGGCCGGCGAAGAGGAGCGAGCGAGCCAGTGGGGCCGCTCTCTCGTCCAAGAGAAACGGTCCCGTTCATGACCGAGACGTCGCAGAGAAAGGTGGCCGGTCGGCGCGCCGGCTACCTGGTATCGATCATCGTCAATTCGGTGCTGCTGTACGCGATCAACTCCTGGCCCGGCTGGGACGCGGTGCCGTTCCTCACCGACGACACCACCCGCGTGCTCGGCTGGGTGAACGCGTCGGTCGTCGTCTCGCTCGTGGCGAACTGCATCTACCTCCTCGCTGATCCACCCCGGTTGAAGGCGTTAGGTGATCTCGCGATCAACGGTGTGGGATTGTCTGCGCTGGTGCGTATCTGGGAGGTGTTCCCTTTCGACTTCACCGACGAAAGCACCATCCCGTGGACGCTGATCGCGCGCACCGTCCTGGTCGTGAGCATCATCGGCACGATCATCGGCATCATCGTGGCACTGGTCCGCTTGGTTACCGGTGGCCGGGAGTGAAGGTCACGGAAAGCGCAAAGTCCTTCCGAAGAGCGCCGCACGCGACACAATGACCCGAAGGTTACGAATCGCGGAGGGCAGCGATGAAGGCTGGACGGATAGTTGCGCTGGTCGTCGGGTCGCTGTGCGCGTTGCTCGGCTTTGCTCTGCTCAGCGCTTCGGCGTTTCTCGGCTGGGCATACTTCGCGCAGAACGACGAGGGTTTTTTCACCTCACCCGCACAGCGATATCAGTCGTCGGCGAATGCACTCGTCTCGGAACGGATCGACCTCTTCGAAGATGCCGACCTACCGAGTGGATTCAGTACCGAGGATCTCGGTGGTGTGCTGCTGCGTGTCACCCCTGACGAGCCGGATCGGGAAATCTTCGTCGGAATCGGCCCGCAGGACGCGGTCGACGATTATCTCGCCGACGTGGCCCGCACCGAGGTGACAGAGATCGAGTTCGACCCCTTCCGGCCGACATACCGTCAGATCGACGGAAACCGTGCACCGGAACCGCCTGCATCGCAGACGTTCTGGTCGGCCTCGGCCGGCGGCGCCGGCACCCGGGAGGTGCAGTGGGATCTGCAACGCGGTTCCTGGACCGTTGTGGTCATGAACGCCGACGGCAACCCCGGTGTGTCGGTCGATGTTCAGGCCGGTGCTCGGCTGGAGTTCCTCGGCCCGCTCGCGCTCGGCGTACTGGCCGGTGCTGTGGTGCTCCTGATCATCGGCATTCCCCTCATCGTGGTAGGAGCACTCGGTTTGGGCCGGCACGGCCCGCCGCAACCGCACTGGCCCGTGCGAACCGACGGCGGAAGCGCTGTTCCCCCGGGGGCGCAGTCCACCATCCCGGCGCCGGTCACTGCGCAACCGTTGGTCACCACCCCGCCCTATGCCGCACACCTGCGCGGTGACCTCGACGAACCGTTGTCGCGGTGGCTCTGGCTCGTCAAATGGCTGCTGGCGATTCCCCACTTCCTCGTGCTGTTCTTCCTCGGGATCGGACTGTTCGTGACCACCGTGGTCGCAGGGTTTGCGATTCTCTTCACGGGCCGGTACCCGCGAGGTCTGTTCGATTTCAACGTCGGTGTTCTGCGGTGGCTCTGGCGTGTGCAGTTCTACATGTACTTCGCTCTGGGCACCGACCGGTATCCACCCTTCACGCTGCAACGCACCGATTACCCGGCCGACTTCGATGTCGAGTACCCCCAACAACTCTCCCGTGGCTTGGTCCTGGTGAAGTGGTGGCTGCTGGCCATTCCCCACTACCTCATCCTGACGCTGCTCGCGGGCTGGTTCGGTGGGTGGCGCGTGGCGGTCGCCGGGACCGATGACGAGGTCGCCGCGCAGCCCGGGCTATTCGGTTCGCTCCTCGGGATTCTGGTTCTCATCGCCGGTCTTGTCCTCTTGTTCACCGGCCGTTACCCACGGACCCTGTTCGACTTCGTGATGGGGATCAACCGTTGGGCATACCGAGTTATCGCCTACGTCGTGCTCATGCGCGACGAGTATCCGCCCTTCCGATTCGACCAGGGACCGCGCGAGCCGCACGAAAACCCCGCCTCACCCGCAGTCCCGGTGCCGGACGATCGACCACCGAGCGGGTCTGTGCAGTGAACCGACCGCGCACCGCAGATCGGGGGCGAGGAAGCGTGCCCGGGTTGTCCCCGGTGCGGTGGACTGCTCTGTGCGCCGTCGCCGAACTCTGTGGCATGACGGCCGCCGCGTCGGCCGCGAAACTGGCGCAGCGCACCACCGGCGACGCGCCCCAAGGCCGCGAGGCAACCGTGGCGCTCGCGCTGGTAGTGGCCGGGGGACTGATCGAGGGAATCGCCCTCGGCGCGCTGCAGGCCCGTGGGCTGCGAAGGCTCCTCCCGCGCTTGAACGGGCGCCGGTGGCTTCTGATCACTGCTGCGATCGCCGGACTGGGCTGGGCCGCGGCCTCCGCACCGGGGGTTCTCGGCGGGGACGGCGACGGTGCGCAGCCGTCCCTCGTCCTGGTGCTGGGTGGCGCTCTGGGGCTCGGGGTGGTGATGGGGGCAGTTCTCGGCGCCGGGCAGGCTCTCGTTCTGCGTCCCCTGGTTCGTCGGCCCGGCCGGTGGGTGCTGGCCAACGTCGCCGGCTGGCCGCCGGCCATGGCGGTGATCTACCTGGGTGCCACCACACCGAGCAGCACCTGGTCGATACCTGCGGTGGTGGCGCTTGCGGCGGTGACAGGGCTGGTCGCCGGGACCGTGCTCGGCCTCGTCACCGGGCAATTCTTGCCGGCGCTCGCTGAGGGCCGGGTTCCGAGCAGCGCTTCGGCGCAGCGCTCGGTGCCGTGACCTCGCGGTTCGCGTGGCATCAGTCGATCGGTCGAGCCCACCGCAATATGTCGGCCTGCGACAGCTGCGGGA
>NZ_JAUZMZ010000096.1:0-18537 GCF_036327435.1 Rhodococcus chondri
ACGGTGCGCCGGGCACCGGCGGCGGGGGCACCGCGCGCGGCGACTCGCGCGCCACCTCGATCTCGAGCAGGTCGTACGGCAGGTCCAGCACCAGGGGGATCCGGGTGGCGGCCACCCGCGCGAGCGCCTCGGCGATATCCGTCCCCACCGCGTCGGCCCTGCGGACTCGGCGGTACTCGGCGCCGGTAAGGCGGGCGAACCCTTCGAGGTCGAAGTCCTGGAAATGGTCGCGCACGTCCGGTGTGCTGCCGGTCAGCAGCAGCACCGCGCTGCGCGAGCGCACCGCCTCCACCAGCGCGGTGGTGCAGTTCGTCACCGCCGGACCGTGCGTCACCGACGCGACACCGACCCCACCGCTCATGCGGGCGTAGCCGTCCGCCATCGACACCGCACCACCTTCGACCACGGCCGCGACGAACTCACCGCCGTGGTGTTCGACGAAGTCCCCGACATACGCGAGGTTGGCATCACCCATGAGCCCGAAGACAGTGCGGACGCCCAACTCGGAAAGTGATTGGGCTGCAAGCTGATAGATCTTCACAACGTGTTCCTTCGCGATCGGGGATGGGGCGGTCAGATGACGGGACTGAAGCCACCGTCGACGTGCACGGCCGTCCCCGTGAGGTAACCGGCCCGCGGTGAGAGCAAGAAGGCCGCGGTGTCACCGAATTCGTGGGGCTCACCCACCCGGCCGAGCGGGATCTTCATCCGGTCGGCGACCTTGGTCAGGTACTCCTCGACATCGCGGCCCGCCTCGACCGCCGGACGTATGATCTGCCCGCTGCGAATGATGCCGATGAGCATCGCGACCACCCGCACTCCGTCGGGACCGAACTCGTTGGCCAGCGCCTTGGTCAGGCTCAGACCCGCCGCCCGCAACGGGGAGCTGGGCATGCCGCCGCCGGCGCCCGGGGCACGCGCGCCCGTGCTGAGCACGTTGAGGATCACGCCCTTCGATTCCTTCAGGTGCGGCATCGCCGCGCGGCTCGCGCGCACCGCAGCGAGAAACTTCAGATCGAAGTCGTCGTGCCAGGCGTCGTCGGTGATCTGCTCGAACGCGCCGCCGCTGTGCACACCGGCGGAATTGACCAGGCCGTCGAGCCGACCCCACTGCGCATGTGTCTGTTCGACGAGAGCGTCGAGGTCGGCGGCGACCGTGACGTCGGCCCGCACTCCCACCGCCGAGCCGCCGCCGAGCGCGCCCAGCGACCGCACCGCGGCGTCGAGGCGCTCGGTGTTACGCCCGCAGATCGTCACGTCGGCGCCCTCGGTCACCAGAGACGACGCCGTCGCGAAGCCAAGACCATCCGATCCGCCCGTGACGAGGAAGGCTTTGCCGTTCAGGCCGAGATCCATGCTGCCTCCACAAACGCCTTAACTTAGTAAACTATGTGATCTGGGTTATAACACACTGTACGGGATCGACCACAGTCTACGGAGGCATCATGAAGGTACTGATCTACGGCGCGGGCGGGTTCCTCGGCTCCGCGCTCGTCCGGCGGTTCGTCGCAGGCGGGCATTCCGTGCGCGGCCTGGTTCGCAACGAAAGCGCCGCTACTGCACTCCGCCAGGCCGGTGCCGAGCCCGTGCTCGGCGACCTGCTCGCCGATCCCGACGGCACCGTCGCACACGCGAGCGAGGCCGACGTGGTCGTGTACGCCGCGCAGCTGTTGCTCGAACCCGAGCGGAAGACCGTCGAGGCCCTGATCGACACGCTCGCCGACTCGGGAAAGACACTGATCTTCACCTCCGGTACCGGTGTGCTCTCGCAGCGTACCGATGGAGAGTGGAGCGAAGACACGTTCGGCGAGGACGACGAGTTCGTCCGATCCAAGTACATCGGGGCCCGCGTCGACACCGAGGACCTCGTGCGCGCCGCGGATGCCCGCGGGGTACGCGGCATCGTCGTGCGGCCCTCGATGATCTGGGGCCATGGCCGCTCCCCCATGCTGGACGGTTTCCGCACGTCGATCGAGAAGACCGGCGCGGTCTGCTACATCGGTCGAGGCCTGAATCTGTACTCGAACGTGCACGTCGACGATGTCGCCGAGATCTATTATCTCGCGGCAGCGAAGGCCCCGGCCGGAGCGCTCTACCACGCGGTGTCGGGCGAAACGAACTTCCGCACCATCGCCGAGGCCCTCGCCCGACGGCACGGTGTCGCGGCCCGGAGTATCGATCTCGCCGAAGGCGTGGAGCTCTGGGGCACCTTCGCCGCACTGATCGTCTTCTCGACCTGCAGTCGCACGCGCGCGCCCCGCGCCCGGCGCGAACTCGGCTGGCAACCCCATCCCGACCGGCTCGAGGTGCTCGCCGAGACCGACGTTCCGACGAGCGCGATCTGACGGCCACCGCACCCGGCCCAGGGGGTCGGGTGCGGTGCCGGGTGCCGTATCGGACGTCAGTGACGTCCGCCGGCGACCACGAGCGTCTCGCCGGTGATGTAGGAGGACTCGTCGGACAGCAGGAACCGCACGACCGACGCGATCTCCTCGGGCGCCGCGCCGCGCCCCAGCGGGATCGTCTCGACCATCGCGGCCCGCTGCTCTGCCGTCACGGTCTCCGACTGCTCGGTCAGGACGAGACCGGGAGCCACGGCATTGACTCTGATGCCGTCCTTCGCGAACGCGAGCGAACATCCGCGCGTGAAGTTGTTCAGCGCGGCCTTCGTCGCGCCGTACGCGATCGTCGACGCGCTCGCCGAGACGCCGTTGATCGACGAAATATTGACGATTGCTCCGCCACCTGCGGCGATCATCTCGTCCTTGACTGCCCATGTCGTGAGGTAGGGCCCACCGGCATTGGTGCGGAACAGCAGATCCCACCGCGCGGGGGTGAGCTCGTCGACCTCGAGCAATCGCGAGTAGGCAGCATTGTTGACGAGAAATTGGACCGGCCCGCCGAATTCACGGCGCGCAGAGGCCACGAACTCCGTCACGGATTCGGGGTCGGCGACGTCCACCTGCACGGCGACGGCATCGCCGCCGCGGTCGCGGATGCCGGCGACCGTAGCCTCGGCCTCGCCGGCCCTGGAACGGTATCCCACCACCACGCGGGCGCCGGCGGCGGCGAGGTTCTCACAGATGGCACGACCGATGCCCCGGGCGCCACCCGTGACGACAGCGATTTTCCCGTCGAATCCCGTTGCAGGACTCACCGTTCGAGCGAATCGAAGTGCCGATCGGCAAGTACGCCCATCGCCGGACGCAGCGCCTGCGTCTCGCCGGCCACCTGACGCAGGAGCGTAGCCACCGTGGTCTCGATCGGTACTGTCCCCGCGAGGCACCGCTTCACCAGCTTGGTGGTGCCGGCCGCAACGGACGACGGCCGGAATTCGAGCACCGCTTCGAGATCGTCGAGATCACGCTGTTCGATCGGCTTCGACACGGACTCCGCTTCACGTAGGTACTTGAGGATTCTGGCCAGACCCTTGCTGCGCTGGATCACGAACGGATCCTCGCTGCGGGGCACGATGATCTGCCGAATCTGCTCGAGCGCGGCGCCGTAGAGCCAGTCCCGCTCGCCCGGCACCGACGGCACCGGATCGACGTCGGCGATCGCCACACCCACGACGTCGGCCAGGGCCTCGAGGAACAGCCTCCGGTGCAGCAGCCCGTACACGAGCCCATTGCCGACCTCGCCCAGCAGATCGGGCTCCGCACGCTTGCGGTGCCCGAGGATCACGATGCGCAGCTCGGCGAGCACCCGGTAGTAACGGACGCGGTCGAGATCGATGTCGGTTCCGGCCACCCGCGCATAGTCGTCGAACCGCTCCAGGAGATTCGTGAAGGGTTCCTGCACGGCGCGGACCGAGACCCACGCAAGATCGTCGTGTGGGTCACCGAGGTGTCCCAACTCGAGGTCGAGGACGGCGGTGACCTTGCCGTTCTCGTAGAGGAAGTTGCCCGGCCCGGTGTCACCTTGCACGATCACCACAGGCCCGGACACGTCCGGCACGTGGCTGCGTACCCAGTCGAGCCCGAGATCGATCAGCGGGTCGCTGGTCCCGGAGTCGCGGTAGATCTTCTCCCACGTATCGATCTCGCGGTGGACGAGCACGCGCAGATCCGCGTCGGGGTCCTGGTCCGGCAACCTGAGCCGGTGCGGATCCACACGATGCATCTCGGCGAGGATGCGCATGAAATCCGATGCGACGGACACTCGTTGGTCCTCGTCGTGCAGGCGGGAGAACCACGCCTGGCCGGACACGAGTTCGGACAGGATTGCCTGTTCGACCGGGTGCACACCCACGATGCTCGGGACGGGCACCGCCGTGCCGTCGAACGCGCGGAAGAATGCCGCCTCGCGATGCAGGGTGAAATCGTCACCCTTCTCCTCGGGGTCGAGTCGGTCGTAGCGCAGGAACAGCGGGCGAACCGCGCCGTCGGCGCCGCGCACTTCCACCACCCACGCTTCGCGCCGTCCGCCCCCCGGACGTCGGTCGGCCGAGATCACGGTCCCGTTCGCCGCGTCGCCGACCCAGTCCGTGAGCTCGGACGAAAGACCATTCGCTCCGAGTTCGGTCGTCTTCTCTGTCGCAGTCGCCATCGTTTCGTCCTGCCCTCGAGCGGTCACGTACACCGTAGCCCGCCGGATATGGTACAGATCACTTATATCACTTAGTGTTCTTCGAAGATATCGGTTGGCCAATTCCGGAAGGGTGTACATGACCGCGAACACCGCGACAGATCCCGACGCGCCGTTTCTCGTCGAGGACGACACCTATCACATGCTCAGCGACGACCCGCACGAAACCGAAACGACATGGTGGTCGTTCAACGTGCCCGAACGCCGGATCGGCGGGTGGCTCCATGCGGCGCGCCGGCCCAACCAGGGCACCGTCACCTGGCGCGTGTTCGCGTGGGATCCGCGCGGAGCCGACCCGGGCCGCCTCGCGTACTTCCGCAATTCGGGGCCGATACCGATGATCGAGAATCCCGACCTGCGCGACATCACCTTTCCCGCCGGTGGCTTCAGCGTCAAAGCGCTGAAGCCGACCATGGACTACCACGTCGCCTACTCCGACCCGGCCGCGAAATTCGCGATCGAATTCGAGCACCGCAGCGTGCACCCACCTCAGCGGTTCACACCCGGTGAGGCGCCCGCAATGTTCAACCCGCACTTCGATCAGCTCGGCCATCTCACCGGCGAACTCCTTCTCGACGGCGAGCGCATCGAGATCGACTGCCACTCGGTCCGGGACCGCACCTGGGGTCCGCGCGGCGGCGCTCACCTGCAGAGCCGCAAACCCGAACATGTGCGTGGCGAATACACGGTCCGCGAACCGGGCGGACCCTCGTGGCGACAGGTCGAACGGCAGCGCGGGCGCGGTCGCATCCAGTACATCTTCGGCCACGCCGGCGCCGAGACCGGCTTCCTCAGCTTCGTTCGCCCCCAGGACGGCGACGCCGCAGGATTCTCGCCGCTCAACGTCGGGTGGCTCCTGAAGGACGGCCGGTTCGAGCGCCTGGAGAAGACGCGTAGCCGCATGCGCAACTACCGCGACCCCCGTACCGGATGGAGCGCACACATGGAGGTACAGCTCGTCGACGTCACGGGTCGCACCATGGACGCCGAGGGTTTCGCCGTCAGCCACATGTGTGAACACGGCACCGGCGCCAACGCGCTGATGCGCTGGGAATTCGACGGAAAGGTCGGCTGGGGCGAAGACCAGGACGGCTGGAAACCCGACCACTTCGCCGAGCTCATGCGAGCCCTGCGCGACACGGGCCGAACAGGACACGGACACTAGCAAGAGAAGAGAACCGGAAAATGCCGATCCTGCCCCTCGCTGCCATGGCGACCGATCCGTCCTCGGTGCTACCGGTTCAATTGCGCTCTCGCGCGCGGTCGGAACCCGACCGGCCGTTCCTGCGCGAGGTGACGGGAGGAAGTACCACCTACGGCACGACGTGGGACGGCGTCTGCAACTGGGCCGAACACTTGAAAACCCTCGGTGTGGGGCCCGGCTCCCGTGTCACGACCCTGCTGCCACCCTCGATCGATGCGGTGATGATCTGGATCGCCCTCGGCTGCTTGGGTGCGGTGGAGGTACCGGTCAATCCCGACCTCAAGGGTGCGTTCCTCGAGCATGTCCTCGACGACGCCGCGCCGATGCTGTGCCTGGCGCGACCCGAATTCGCCGACCGCGTCCGGGACATCCGACCGGACCTGCCGGTTCGGGGCATCGAGCGGGGAGCGTGGGAAAACCTCGATGCGGCCGGCACCGATCTCGGGACCCTGCCCTCCCCGGGCGACCTCGCGTGCGTCATCTACACCTCCGGCAGTACGGGACCGGCCAAGGGAATGATGCTGGATTGGGCGCAGTTCGCCACCACCATCGATCGGATTCCCCTCGGGCCGGACGACGTGACCTATAACTGCCACCCGATGTTCCATGTGACCGGAAGGAGTCCGCTGATCACCATGTGCAGCACCGGTGGCAGCGTCGTCCTGCGCGAGAAGTTCTCGGCCAAGGCCACACTGGACGACGTGCGTGCGTTCGGATGCACCACAGGCACATTTCACGGCGCTCTCCTGCTGGCATTGCCGCCACGAGCCGATGACGCCGACAATCCCCTCGAGGCCGTCTTCGCCGGGCATAATGCCGCGCTCGCCGCCGAATTCGCGAAGCGATTCGCTGTGAAGTGTTACGACCTCTACGGTTCTACGGAAGTCGGCTTCCCTCTAGTTCTGAGCGACCCACCGGACCTCGAGCACACCTGGTGCGGACGCGTCCGCGACGGATACCGGGCACAGGTGGTCGACGAAATCGGGCAGCCGGTCGCCGACGGCGTACCGGGAGAACTCTGGGTTCGACCCGACGACCGGCTCATGATCATGATCGGTTACCTCAACCAGCCGGAGGCGACGGCACGGGCGCTGGACGGCGGTTGGTACCACTCGGACGATATCGTCATTCGACATCCCGACGGCAACTTCGAATTTCTCCATCGGGCCGGCGACACGATTCGGCGTATGGGCGAGAACATCTCGACCACGGCCGTCGAGGCAGTGATCGACGAGCATCCGCAACTCTCCGGATGCGCCGTGCTCGGCGTGCCCGATAATGTGGCGGGACACGAGGTTGTAGTCGTGGCGGAAGTGGTCGAGAACTCGGCCCTGGGCGAGCCGGCGTTGTACGAGTGGCTGACGAGCCGGCTCCCCAAGCACACGCTGCCGAGATACCTCGCCCTGACAGACGCCCTGCCGCGCACCCCCACCAACAAAGTTCTCAAGACCGGACTGCTCGATACCATCGATCTGGCCGAAGCGTGGAGTCCTCCGAGCCTCCGCCGCTGACTCGGAGGACTCCACACTGTTTGAAACCCGTTGATCAACTCAGCCGATGGGGAGATCTCCCAGGTTCCATGTGCCCTCAGTTCCCCGGGACCATCCCGACGCCGCCCACGTACCACCGTCTACGGGAAGGGTCGCGCCCGAGATGTACGAGGCGAGGGGCGAGCACAGGAAGGCAACGGCCGTACCGCATTCGGAGATGTGACCCTCGCGCCCGAGGGGAATGTACCGGTCCATTGCGTCCTGAAGTTCCGGCTCGCGGACGAGGAAGGCCGCTTCGTCGATCGGGCCGGTGCGCTGCCCGTGGTTTCCGGGCGTCACGGTCTGGTCGGGCGTGATCGCATTGACGCGGATTCCGTCCGTGGCAAGTTCGAGTGCCATCGTGCGTGTGAAGCTGAGCATGCCCGCTTTGCACGCGGCGTACACCGCGAAGTTCGGTGCGGCGCGGGTTCCCTCGATGCTGCTGACGTTGACGATCGAACCCCCTTGTGCGCCCCGCCGCATGAGAGGGACAGCGGCGGAGGTAGCGGCGAGCATGCTGACGAGATTGATGTCGATGTGTCGCCGCCAACTGCGTTCACTCTGGTCGACGAACGCGCCGCCGCGCACACCTCCGGCGTTGTTGACCAGGATGTCGAGGCGACCGAATTCGCTGTCCGCGCGCTCGACTGCGCTACGCACCTGGTCGGTGTCCATGACGTCGGCCTGCACCGCGACAACCTTGCGATCGCGCGTGCGAATGAGCTCGGCGGTCTGTTCTGCGCGCTGTGGATCGATTTCGGCGAGGACGATGTCTGCGCCGGCCTCGGCGAGCGACAGCGCAATCCCCCGCCCGATCCCGCCGCCGCCGCCCGTCACCAGCGCGACCTGTCCTGTCAGATCTACCGTCATACCAGCCATGTGCACCACTTCCCTTCCAACGGCACGCGCCGCCCGCCGGTTTCGGCAGGCGGCGCGTTCTCCGTGCTTCTCTGTCATTCGGTGACCGTGAGGTACCTCAGGTCGTAGGGACCCCATGTGGTCGCGTAGTCCATCTCGGTACTGAAGTTGCCGACCTTGTCGCTCATCACCCACGGGTAGGTGACCCAGACGACCGGAACTCCCCACGCCTCCTCGGTGAGGTACTTGTTGAGCTCGACCTTGCTTGCCGTGCGATCGTCCTCGGTGCGCCGAGAATCTGTCACCGCAGCGATCAATGCGTCATATTCGGGGGTCGTGCCCGCAGGGTTCTGGGTCGGCCCGATACGTGTATTGAGTCCGGCCGCGAAACTGATACCGGCAGAGGAGAACCCGATCAGCAGTGGATAACGCCCGGACGCGAATTGGGTGTACACCTCGACACCGTCGAGCACACGGGGCTCGAACCGAATTCCTGCGGCTGCGAACTGCTCCTGCACGACATCGACCATGCCGGGTGTCGTCGCCGACGACACTGCAATTTCACCGAGATCGATTCCGTTCGGATGACCCGCCTCCGTGAGGAGCGCCTTGGCCTTTTCCGGATCGTACGGGTAGATGTCCTCGAGACTCTCGTCGAACCCTGCGAGTCCCTCAGGGACGAATTGCCAGCGCACGCGGGAACCGGGATACAGTGCCTCTGTGATCGTCTCCCGGTCGAGCGCGTGGTTGAGCGCCTGGCGCACCCGCAGGTCCTCGAGAGGCTTCACATTGCGGTTGATGGCGATCTCCATACCGACACCGTGCTCGACGGGAACGGTGACGAGTCCGTCACGACCCTCGACAGCTGCCACGTTGCCGGGCTGGAACTGGCCGATATCGATCTGACCGCCGGCGACGGCGTTGGTGAACGCCTGGAAATCGGGGATACCCGTGTGTTCGATGCGGGCAGGCTTGGCCGAGTCGGCGTCCCAGTAGTCGTCCCGGTCGCGCACCAGCACAAGTTTCTCGCCGGGCGCCCATGACTCGATGCTGTATGCACCGGATCCGTCGGCTGTCGTGCTGGGATCACCGCTTTCGAACAGTGGCGGGTTCATGATGAGCCCGGCCACTCCGGCAAGCAGGTACGGCAGCTGATCGGTGGGCTTACCCAACGCGATGGTGACCTCGTAGGGTCCTGTCGCGGTCACCTCGGAGATCGCCGACAACGAACGTTTGACCACCGGCGACTCGAGGGTGCGCGCACGTTCGAGATTTGCCTTCACCACTGCTGCATCGAGCGGTGTGCCGTCCCGGAAGGATGCATCCTCGCGGAGCGTGAGTACGAGCCGGCTGCCGTCATCGTTGTAGGCCCAGTCGGTGACCAGCATGCCGTGGGGTTTGCCCTCGTAGTCCACGGTGAACAGCCGGTCGTAGATATTGTTGAGCCCGAAACGGAACGACGCGAGGTCGGAAGTCGCCATATGCGGGTCGAGCGTGGTTACCGCCTGGGTCCACCCCACAGAGAGGGTCGCGTTGGTGTCGACCTCCCCCTGGCCGGCACTGGCGGAGGAATCGGAGCTGCCACATGAGGAAACCAGTGCGGCGACAGCCACACACGCCACCGTGGTGACTGCCCAACGACTTCGGAACATGAAAAGTCCTTTCGCGGATCGGGTTCGAACCGAATTATGCGGAAGCTTGCTCGGTATCAAGCTTTTTCATCGCTACGAGAAGAAACTCGGCCGAACCGTCGACGACGACGGCGCCGTCCGAATCGGTCAGTTCGAGGCCGAGTTCGACGCAGGCATCGTTTCCGCTGCCTCGGACCTCACGGACCACGACGTGCGCAGTAAGCACCTCTCCGCGATACACGACCTTGCGGAATCGGGTCCGGAACTGCCGCACCGTCCGGGTACCGAAGAGCTCGGTGCAATACGCGGCAAGGTATCCGGCACCGAGCATGCCGACGCTGAATGCCGCAGGATAGCCTGCAGCACGGGCCATCTCGTCGTCGTGGTGCATCGGGTTCAAGTCGCCGCTCGCACCCTGGTAGCGCACGATGTCGGTCATCGTGATGGGTCCGAACTCACGAGGGGCAAACTCGAACCCCGGCTCGATGTCGATGCCCGACGTAATCATGCCGGCACCTCCACCGCGGCGAGAAACGCAGAGGTGTAATGGCATTCCGCCCTGAGTTGTCCGGCACAATCGGTGAACGTCACGGTAAATCGCACCAGCGCCATGGAACCCGACTTTCCCTTCTTCTGCTCGACCGAATCCAGACGCAATCCGGTCGTGACGGTTTCTCCGGCATGCAGAAGCTCACCGTGGAACTCGTATTCCTGCTCGAGAGAGAGCAATCTGCGGACATCCGGCACCACTCCGATTGCCTCGCACCCGGCTCGGGTTTCGGGGAGATCGAAGATCCGCGACAGGTCGTCCCAGAACACCACCGTCGACAAGAATGTGGGCGGCACCGGAGCAGAGGTGTCGTCCATGTAGTCGGCGTGGACAGCTCCGGTCGCCAATGCGTATTCACGAATCTTGCCGCGTTCGATCGGCATTTCGGCCATGACGGACCCTATCCCCCGACTCGGGCGACGGGCGCCGGACGGAACGTCCGCATGCTCGGATGTGCGGCCGGAATGGCCGACAGCAGCGTCCGGCTGTATTCGTGTGCGGGATCGGCGAACAGCGTTGCCGCGTCGTTGCACTCGATGATCTCACCGCGCTTCATCACCGCGATGCGATCGGCGATGACCCGCACGAGAGACATGTCGTGCGAAATGAACAGGTACGCGAGATTGCGTTCGGCCTGCAGTTCACGCAGCAGGTTGATGACATGCGATCGGATGGACATGTCCAGAGCCGCAACCGGCTCGTCGCACACGATGATCTCCGGATCGGTCACCAGTGCTCGGGCGATTGCGACACGCTGGAGCTGGCCGCCCGACATCTCGTAGGGGTAGCGCTCGAGGTGGTGCGCGGTCAGGCCGACACGATCGAGCAGCGCGGCCACGCGCTTGTCGCGATCGGAAGCGCTGTAACCGCCCTGCGAGAGCATTGGCTCGGCGATCGAATACTTGATCTGGGCACGAGGATCGAGCGATTTGAACGGATCCTGGAAGATCATCGTCGCCAGGCCCCGAACCTTGCGCAGCTCGGACCGTCCCATGGCGGTGATGTCGTTGCCGAGCACTTTGATCGATCCCGAGTCCGGCTCGATCAGCCGCAGCGCCAGGCGCCCCACAGTGGACTTGCCGGCACCGGATTCACCGACGAGCGCGAGCGTCTCGCCGCGTCGTACTTCGAGGCCGACTCCGCGCACGGCATCCACTGTTTCGGTCACACGGCCGAGCAGATTCCGCTTGGCCGGATACGATTTCGTCAGACCCTCGATAGCGAGGGCTACATCGCCGGCGGTCTTCCGGAGATCGGTACGGACGTCGGTCGCGGTCGTGTCACTCATAGAAAGCGTCCTCCAGCGAGATCTCGTCGGTGCGGATGCAGCGCGCGAGATGGTCGGTTCCGACGGTCGACAACGGGATGAACCCAGTGGTGCACTCGTCCCGGGCATAGGGGCAGCGTGGCGCGAACCGGCACGAATCGACGAACTCGTGCGGGGGCGGCACACGGCCGGGGATCACGCCCATCTTCTCGGCATGCCGCACCGGATCGGGCATGGCATGCAGCAGCCCGGCGGTGTAGGGGTGGCGCGGATTGTCGAAGAGTTCGACGATGGGTGCGTCCTCGACGATCCGGCCCGCGTACATCACCGCCGCGCGGTCGCACACCTCCGCGACGACACTCAGATCGTGGGTGATGAGCAGGACGCCGAGTCCGAGCTCGAGCTGCAGTTCGTAGATCAGGGCGAGCACCTGCCGCTGCACGGTCACATCCAGGGCGGTGGTGGGCTCGTCGGCGATGAGAACGTCCGGATCACACGACAGTGCCATCGCGAGCATGACGCGCTGGCACATACCACCGCTGAACTCGTGGGGATACGCGTGCGCGCGCTTCGCCGGTTCCGGAATGCCGACCCGGTCGAACAGTTCGACGGCGCGGGCCCACGCGTCCTTCCGTGAGCACTTGCGGTGCCGGCGGACGGCCTCGGCGACCTGATCGCCGACGGTGAAGGCGGGGTTGAGGCTGCGCCGCGGCTCCTGGAAGATCATCGCGACCTCGGCGCCGCGGACGTTGTCGAGTTGCTTCTCCGACAGTGTGTTCAGGTCGCGGTCGTTGACGACGACGGAGCCGGAGATACGTGCATTACGGGCCAGCAGGCGCATGATCGCGAGCGAGGTAACCGTCTTGCCGGAGCCGGATTCGCCGACCAATCCGACGGTTTCGCCCTTGCGGACACTGAGCGAGACGTTGTCGACGATCCGGGTCCATCCATGGTCGGGTGTGTTGAAATCGACGCACAGATCCTCGACCCGCAGGACCGTGTCCTGTTCGAGTACCTTCTCGGTGGTGATGGTCATGCCTTGCTCCCGCCTTGGCTGCCGACTGCGTCCCGCAGGCTGTCGCCGAACAGCGACAACATCAGGATGGAAACAACGATCATCACGCTGGAGGGAATGATGGTCCAGCCGTTGATCGCAAGATTGTCGAATCCTTCTTTGACCATCGAGCCCCAGCTCGCTGTCGGAGGTTGCACACCGAGGCCCAGGAAGCTCAAACCGGATTCTGCGACGATCGCGACAGACGCACCGAAGGAGATCTGGATAAGCAAGGGCGAGACGATGTTCGGTGCCACATGGCGCGCCATGATCCGGATCGGACCGGCGCCGCCCGAACGGGCGGCTTCCACGTAGTCCTCGTTGATGATCTCCCGGGTGCTGATGCGCACGAGCCGGAAGAACCGAGGGGCAAGGAGCACGCCGATCGCGATCATCGCGTTCGTCAGGCTCGGTCCGAGAGCTCCCACGATTGCCACTGCGAAGAGCAGCGGTGGAAGCGACAGCAGTACGTCGGACACTCGGCTGGTGAAGGAGTCGAGCACACCACCGAGGTAACCGGCCATCAGGCCGAGGCTGGCGCCTACGACGATGCCGATGCCCACTGCGAGCGCGGCCGCAGCCAAGTCGACACCGGTAGCGACCATGAGCCGGCTCAGGATGTCGCGTCCCACGGCGTCGGTGCCGAGCCAGTACTCGGCACTGGGGCTTTCGAGTCGGTTCAGCAGACTCTGGGCCGAGGGGTCCTTCGGCGTCCAGAACTGTGCCAGAACACCGATGAACACGAAGAACATCAGTCCGACAAGGCAGAACATGCCGAGACGATCCTGTTTGAGCCGCTTCATCGTCCGGCCGGGCGTGTACGAGAACCGTTTCTTGACGCTTTGCGCGTCCGTCACTGTGGTGGTCATTTGTTTCGGATCCTCGGGTTGAGATAGCCGTACGAGATGTCGACGAGCAGGGTGACGAACAGGACGATCACGCCACTGACGAGCACGACGCCCTGCATGGTCGGGATGTCACGGTTGATGACTGCGGTGACGCCGAGCTGACCGAATCCCTGGATGTTGAAGATCGCCTCGATGATTACGGCGGCGCCAACGACGCGGCCGACGTTGAGACCGAGCATGGTGATGTAGGGAACCGAAGCGTTCTTCGCCGCATGCTTGCAGACCAGCGCCATCTTGCTCAGTCCCTTGGCGCGCGCGGTGCGGATGTAGTCCTGCTCCAGGGCTTCGATCATGGAGCCACGCGCCTGTCGCGAGAGTTCGGCGAGGCTGATGGTGGCGATGGCAATCGCGGGCAAGGTGGCGTACATCAGCCATTCACCCACTCCGTCGCTCATCGGTGCGTACCCGGTGGGCGGGAAGATCTGCAGACCGCCGAGGGCGAACCACTTGACGAGGATCGCGGCGAGCACGAACGGCGGAACAGCGAGCAGAAACACCGAGGTGCCGGTAAGGAGCCGATCGAACAGACTGTCGCGCTTGACTGCGGCGAGGATGCCGAGCGGGATGCTCAGGATGACGACCATCAACATCGCGAACAGACCGATGGACAGCGTCCTCGGGAGCCGGCGGGCGATGACGTCGGTGACGGCTTCGTTGGTGGCGAACGACGTACCGAGGTCGCCCTGCAGTGCGTTCCACACGTAGGACAGGTATTGCTGCCACACGGGCTGGTCGAGTCCGAGCCGTTGACGGACCGCTTCGATCGCTTCGGGCGAGGCGTCGGCGCCGGCGATGATCGCCGCGGGATCGCCCGGCGCGATTTCGACGAGCAGAAACACGATGACCGTCAGGATCAGGAGCATCGGCACGACCGTCAGTAGTCGTGATGCCATGAACCGCAACATGGAAAACCCTTCGTTCGGCTGGGCGTGCGGTGTGGACGCGCCCGGCGTTCGAGCAAAAGTGGGAACTCGACCTGGCTTGAAAATGGGGTGCACGCCGCGGTCTCGCTCTATTGTGAGGCGCGCCACTTCGCTTGTCAACACTACTTAGTTAACTAAGTGCACCTGTGCTTGAGCGGCAAAAAACGGTGCCGCGAACACCTGGGTGTCCGCGGCACCGGCTGCAGATTCGTCGAATTATTCTGTGGCACCCGAGCGCACGTACTCAGGCCCGCGTTCACGCATCGGTTCAGTCCGTCACAGGCCGGAAGACCGGCAGCTTCCAACCCTCGGTGATCGGCGAGAAGCGCACCTCGACGTCCATACCGATCTTCACCTCGTCGGGATCGATGTCGACGACGTTCGTCACCAGACGGGCCGGTTCTGCACCCTCCAGGTCGATCACCGCACCGACGACTGTGATGTCGGGCAGGCCCGGGAAGCCGTGCACCACCGCGAAGCTGTACACCGTGCCGCGCCCGGACAGTTCCGGCCAATTCTTCTCCGTGGACTGGCATTCGGGGCAGAACGGCGTGGGGGGCATCCGGAAGTGCCCGCAGTCTGCGCACTGGCACGCGACGAGTCGCTCTTCCTTGGCGGCCTGCCAGAAGGGCTCGGTGTGCGGATCGGTCGTGATCTGGACGGTATCGCCGGGCAGCGGCGTTGCCACGATGTCGCTCATGCCGCACGTCCCAGGATCATGCCGCTGACGGGCAGCGACGCGGGGCCACCGGTCGCAAGCGCGAACTCGGCATCCTTGACCTGGTTGATCGCAGTGCCTCGCATCTGCTCCACCGCCTCCATGATGTGTGTCATTCCGATGATGTAGGCCTCGGACAGCTGACCACCGTGGGTGTTCACCGGGATCGAACCGCCGTCGTAGCGGATGGCGCCACTCTCGACAAATGCGCCACCCTCGCCGCGCTCGCAGAACCCATAGTCCTCGAGCTGCATGAGAACCATCGGTGTGAAGTGGTCGTAGAGCAGCGCGACGTCGATGTCCTTGGCGGACAGGCCCGACTGCTCGTACAGGCGCTTCGCGATCGGCGCATTGCCGGCCGACGCGAAGTACTCGTCGGGCATGCCGTACCACGCGAACGCGCGGCCCCACTCCCGTCGCCCGCCGTGCGCGACCGCCACAACCGGCACCGGCTTCTGGCGCAGGTCTTTCGCGCGCTCGCTGCTCGTGGTGATCACGGCGACCGCTCCCTCGGTTTCGAGGCAGAAGTCGTACAGGCACAACGGGTCTGCGATCATGCGGCCGTTGAAGTAGTCCTCCTTGGTGAGGGGCTTCTTCTGGATCGCCTTGGGACGGTTGAGCGCGTTCTGCCGCTCGGAGATCGCGATCTCGGCGAACGCATCGCGCGTGGTGCCGTACTGGTGCATGTGACGACGCGCGAGCACCGACATCAGATGCCCGGGGCCGGCGAGGCCCGAAGGCTGCAGGAACGAGTTGGTCGGGTTCGGCGCCGACGCTGCGAACACCGTTCCCAGACGCTGCTGATCCTGCTGCAGCGCCATGACGGTGACCACCATCGTCGCGTCACCGGCGGTGATCGCGGCGCGCGCCAGGCCGATCGCCCCTGCGGAGCCGCCACCACCCGAGGTCAGTGATGCCGTGAAGGTGACCTCGGGAATACCGAGGGTCTCCATGAAGTCGGCGGTATCCATCTTCTGCCCGTACCCGGCGCCTGCGCCGGAGTAGTAGGCGAAACCGTCGATTTCTTTCACCGAGATGCCCGCATCCTCGCAGGCCGCGAGGATTGCCTTACCGGCAAGTTCCGTAATCGTCTGGGGCGCGGATCCTCCACGCTTGTAATAGGGGGTGGCGCCGACACCGACAATGGCGACATCCCGCAGTCCGTTACTCAAGACAGCTTCTCCGTTCGATAATTCCGGTCGGCCGAGGAACCAGTGGCGAACACCCGACGGTGCCCGAGTGGAACCCGTACCGGCTTCACGCGCATGTCATCGTGAAATGCACTGAATGACATGTATCACATAGTAAGCTATGAACGGCCAGTACTCCAGTGTCAGCCGATATTCGACCTGTGACTGACCGCATCGACCGTGTCCTCGAGCGAGCCCACTGGACTCTCTCACCCCGTTCCCGGAGGTAACCGTGGCCGAAGAATCGTTCGCAGCGATTTTCGACTCGCTCGACGCCACATCGTCGCGCCCCATCCGCACTCCCAAGACCGCAGAACTGGTCGCATTGAAGCTGCGGCGCATGATCGTCGACGGTGAACTGGCAGACGGTGACCGGTTGCCGCACGAGGCCGAGCTCATGGAGCACTTCTCCGTGAGCCGGCCGACATTGCGCGAGGCGGTACGCGTACTCGAAGCCGAGCGGCTCGTCGAAGTGCGCCGCGGTTCGCGCTCGGGTGCCCGGGTGTGTGTGCCCGGCCCCGAAATTGTCGCCCGGCCGGCGTCGCTACTACTCGAATTGTCCGGTGCCACGGTTGCCGACGTGCTCGTTGCCCGGGAGGCTCTCGAACCCCACGCGGCACGCCTGCTCGCTCTGACAGGAACCGACAGCGACTTCGACGAACTCGAGCGCATGGTCGACGAGGACATTCCGGCGTCGTACATCGCGAACGAACTTTCCGAGGGCGCCGCGGCATTCCACCTGCGACTGGTTCAGTTGTGCGGCAACGCCACTCTCGCATTGCTCGCCGGCATGATGCACGAGATCTTCGAACGGCACGTCGAGGCTGTGACAGCACGGAAGAGCCTCGAGGACCACGAAAAGTACGAGGGAAGTTACCTGTTGCTGATCCGGTCGTGCCGTCGCCTGATCAAGCTCCTGCGCGCGGGCGACGCCGACGCCGCCCACGACCACTGGCAGCAGCACATGACGGTGTCGCGGGGCTCCCTCCTCATCGGCCACGAATCGACCCAGGTTCGTGACGTTCTGGACTGACGGTTGTCCATCTCGCCGAAACGCCCGGTCACCCTCGCTATGCGACGGTGACCGGGCGTAAGAGCCTCGCGCTCAGGATTTTCCGAGTAACCGGTGGGTGAGTTCACGGAACTCGGATGAACAGAGCAGGTGCCCCTGTCGCGCACCGGCCTCGTCGAAGTTCCCCTCGGCCGGCCAGGCCGCCTTCCGGGCGAGCGCAGCATAGTCACCGAGCACACGGCGATCGATGTACGACAACGCGTCGACGCGGGCGAGCGCGGCAGACAACGCGTCCGGGTCACCGGCTTCGGCCAAGCCCAGTTCTACGGCACGGCTCGCAGTGATCCGTTCCTGTTCGGCGAGCAACCGCCACAGCAGGTCCGGCGCGATGCGGTGCAGTAGAGCTACACCTCCGGTCCCCGCGATCAGGCCGGCCCGCGCCCAGCCCTGCATGAGAAATCCCTCGGGACCGACGAATCGCATGTCGCACGCAAGCGCCAGATCCATCCCCAGGCCGACGGCCGCCCCGTCCACCGCCGCGATCGTCGGGATCGGACAGTCGCGCAGTGCGCGCACCATCCCCTGCACACGGCGATAGATGGTGTGGTGGATCTCCTCCGGCGTCAGCGTGCGGCCGAGTTCCGCGAAGTACGGCAGGTCGCCGCCCGCGGAGAACGTACCCTCACCGGTCAGGACCAAGGCCTTGGCCTCGGGCTCGGATCCGGCCGCGGTGATGGCGTCGGACACGATGTCGGCGTCATCCGCAGACAGGGCGTTGCGCTTGTCCGTCCAGCGCAAGGTGACGATCACTGCGCCGTCACGGAGTTCGGTGGTTACCGGCATGTCGTCCTCATTCGTACTGATTGCGTACCGAGTGGCAGGTACTGAAATGGGGAAACCCGCCGGGGCGGTGTGAAGGACGCGCCCCGGCGGGTTCGATCAGGTGGAGCGATCAGGCCTGCGCGGCGCGTCGCTTCTCCGCACGCAGCTCGCCGCTGCGCTTGAGCATCTGCGCGGCGACACGCTCGAACTCGACCGGCGCTGTCGTCAGAACTGCCTGGGCGGGTTCCCGGCTCTGCAGCGCGAGCGTCGCGGTGGCCGGGCAG
>NZ_JAUZMZ010000097.1:0-18485 GCF_036327435.1 Rhodococcus chondri
GATCGTCCACGGCCTGCAGAAGCTGGTGGGCCTCTGGGGAGGGCCGGGCCTCGACGGTTTCGAGGAAATGGTGCGAAGCGCGGGCTACCAGCGGCCGGAACTGCTCGCTGTCGTCGGTGCCATCGGCGAACTGGCGGCCGGGGCCTTGCTCGTGCTGGGGCTGCTCACGCCCCTCGCGGCGGCGGCAATCGTCGCGATCATGATCAACGCGGTGCTGTTCAAGCACGATCTCGACCCGGGCGTGCAGTATTTCGCGACCGAGGACTCCGGGTTCGAGTACGAGGTGCTTCTCACGGCCGCCGCGGTCGCCCTCACTCTCACCGGACCTGGACGTATCGCGGTGGACGGACCGCGGAAGTGGGCCACACGGCCGTTCCTGGGCTCGTTCGTGGCGTTGCTGCTCGGGGTAGCGGCCGGCGTCTGCCTCTGGCTTTTCGCGCGCTGACCCACACACGAAGAAGGGAGGAGCCGGGCCCGTGCCCGGCTCCTCCTTTCTCACCAAGATTGCAGCTTCGCCGGTGGGCGTTACGGGATCCGGCGCACCGCACCCTTGTCCGCGGAGGTGGCCAGCGCGGCATACGCGCGCAACGCCTTCGACACCGTGCGCTCGCGGTTCACGGGCTGCCACGGACGTTCGGAGGCTTCCATCTTCGCGCGGCGCTCCGCGAGGACCGAGTCGTCGACCAGCACCTCGAGAGCGCGGGTGGCGACGTCGATGCGGATCCGGTCCCCGTTCTCGACCAAGCCGATGACACCCCCGGACGCCGCCTCGGGAGAGACGTGCCCGATGGACAGGCCCGAGGTGCCACCGGAGAAGCGACCGTCGGTGATCAGCGCGCAGACCTTGCCGAGGCCGACACCCTTGAGGAACGAGGTGGGGTGAAGCATCTCCTGCATGCCCGGACCCCCGGAGGGACCTTCGTACCGCACGACCACGACATCACCGGGACGGACCTTCTTGCCGAGGATGACCGACACGGCCTCCTCCTGCGACTCGACGACCAGCGCGGGCCCCTCGAAATGGAACAGGTCCTCGTCGATACCGGCGGTCTTGAGGATCGCGCCGTCGGGAGCGATGTTGCCGCGCAGCACCACCAGGCCACCCTCGACGGTGTAGGCGTGTTCGACGTCGCGAATGCACCCTGCCGCGGCATCCGTGTCGAGTGACGACCAGCGGTTGTTCGTCGAGAACGGTTCGGTGGTCCGCACTCCGCCCGGCGCCGCGTGGAACAGCTCGAGTGCTTCCTCGGTGGCCTTGCCGGAGCGGATGTCCCAGTCGTCGAGCCACTGATCGAAGCTCGCGGTGTGGACCGTGCTGACGTCGGTTTCGAGCATGCCGCCGCGGCGGAGTTCCCCGAGGATCGCCGGGATACCGCCGGCCCGGTGCACGTCCTCCATGTGGTAGTCGGAGTTCGGGGAGACCTTGGACAGGCACGGCACCCTGCGGCTGATCGCGTCGATGGTTTCGAGATCGAAGTCGACCTCACCCTCCTGCGCGGCCGCGAGCGTGTGCAGCACCGTGTTGGTCGACCCACCCATCGCGACGTCGAGTGCCATCGCGTTGCGGAACGCCGCGGGGGTGGCGATGTTGCGGGGGAGCACCGACTCGTCGTCGTCGCGGTAGTACCGCAGTGCGGCGTCGACCACCGTGGTGCCTGCCCGCTCGAACAGCGCGCGCCGCGCCTCGTGAGTGGCAAGGGTCGAGCCGTTGCCCGGCAATGCGAGACCGAGTGCCTCGGTGAGGCAGTTCATCGAGTTCGCGGTGAACATGCCCGAGCAGGATCCGCACGTCGGGCACGCGCTGCGCTCGACCTCGTCGAGGCCGGCGTCGTCGACGGCCTCGCTGGCCGATGCGGAGATCGCGGTGATCAGGTCGGTGGGCGCCTGGGCCACACCGTTCACGACGACGGCCTTGCCGGCCTCCATCGGCCCGCCGGAGACGAAGACGGTCGGGATGTTCAGGCGCATCGCGGCATTGAGCATGCCCGGAGTGATCTTGTCGCAGTTGGAAATACACACGAGCGCGTCGGCGGTGTGTGCGTTGACCATGTATTCGACGGAGTCGGCGATGATTTCGCGGCTCGGCAGCGAGTACAGCATGCCCCCGTGCCCCATCGCGATGCCGTCGTCGACTGCGATGGTGTGGAATTCGCGCGCGACACCACCGGCTGCCTTGACCGCCTCGGCGACGATCTCGCCGACGTCCTTGAGGTGGACGTGCCCGGGAACGAACTGGGTGTAGGAGTTCGCGATCGCGACGATCGGCTTGCCGAAGTCGGAGTCGGTCAATCCGGTGGCGCGCCACAGGGAGCGCGCCCCGGCTGCGTTTCGTCCGACGGTGGTGGTGCGTGACCTCAACGGGGGCATGGGCAGGACTTCCTTAACGGGGCTGGATGCGCAAGCGGCTCACTGCACCGGCGTGCCGGGCTGCGGCAGCGGTCGGGAGGCAGTACCGACGAATTTACCTCTGTGCTATTTCGCGTCGATATCCGACTCGGTTTCGGACTCGGTCTCTGCACGCTCGGCGGCGGCTTCCTTCCGCCTGGCTTCGTCGGCCGCGGCGTACGGGTCGGTGATGCGTCCGCCGCTCGCCGCGGCCAGTTGGGGCAGACGGCCGAACGTCACCACCGGCAGCGCGACCTCGGAGTCGTCGGTGAGCGCGGCGCGAGCCCAGCCCCGTTTGGGGAAGCGGATCCCCTTCAGGGCGTCCCACCCGATGGTGGTGGTGCGCAGCGTCGAGCGGGCGACGATGCCGTCGGGGCCGACGACCGTGCGCACGCGCACGACCCAGGCGGCCACCAGGAACGGGATGATCAGAGTCCATGCGAATGCCGCAGGCCAGGCGAGGGCGGGGGACGCCAGGGCGAGGAAGAGGAGTCCGCACGCGAGGAACGACAGCCTGGAGATCTGGATGACCTGCGTCGTCGATTCGGGCGTGTGGGAGGATGTGGGTGGTGGCACGGGCTGCTGTGGAGATGACACCTCACCATCCTCTCATCGCAGCCGCGGCATCTCACATTCTGGGACAGTGACCGAACCAAGTTGACTGTCTGCACTCCACGCGCCTACCGTCGAGCGCGTGAATCAGAATGGGTTGCTCGTAATCGGCCGGCGCGTCGTCGCCTGAGCCGCTTATAGCAACTCGCCCACGACGCGCCACCCTCGTACAGCACACTGCTGACGAGGGTTTTTTGTTGCCCGGAGCCAGAATCAGAGGAATTCGCAGTGAGCGCACCAACCGCACGGCCTCATCCCTCGCCGCGAAAGCCGGGGGCCACCCCGACTCCCGCGGCTGCCGCAGCGCAGCCCGGTAACCGACGCCAGGTACCTCCCGAGAAGGTCACCGGTGCACAGTCGGTCGTCCGCGCCCTCGAAGAGCTCGACGTCGACACGATCTTCGGCATTCCCGGAGGTGCGATCCTGCCGGTCTACGACCCACTGTTCGATTCGAGGCGGGTGCGCCACGTGCTCGTCCGTCACGAGCAGGGCGCCGGTCACGCTGCCACCGGGTACGCGCAGGCCACCGGCAAGGTCGGCGTGTGCATGGCGACCTCCGGTCCCGGTGCGACGAACCTCGTCACCCCGCTCGCCGATGCCCAGATGGATTCTGTGCCGATGGTCGCCATCACCGGGCAGGTCGGGCGACCACTGATCGGCACCGACGCCTTCCAGGAAGCCGACATCTCGGGCATCACGATGCCCATCACCAAGCACAACTTCCTCGTCACCGACGGTGCCGACATCCCGCGCATCCTCGCCGAGGCGTTCTATCTCGCCGCCTCCGGCCGGCCCGGTGCCGTTCTGGTCGACATCCCGAAGGACATCCTGCAGGCCCAGACCACGTTCAGCTGGCCGCCGGAGATGCACCTGCCCGGCTACCGGCCGGTGACCAAGCCCCACGGCAAGCAGGTCCGGGAAGCCGCACGGCTCATCGCCGATGCGAAGAACCCCGTCCTGTACGTCGGTGGCGGTGTCATCAAGGCGGAGGCGTCCGCCGAACTGCTCGAGCTCGCCGAGCTCACCGGTATCCCCGTGGTCACCACCCTGATGGCGCGCGGCGCGTTCCCCGACAGCCACCAGTTGCACTGCGGTATGCCCGGCATGCACGGCAACGTCGCAGCGGTCGCGGCGCTGCAGCGAAGCGATCTGCTCATCACGCTGGGCGCCCGATTCGACGACCGCGTGACGGGTCAGCTCGATTCGTTCGCACCCGACGCGAAGGTGATCCACGCCGACATCGATCCGGCCGAGATCGGTAAGAACCGGCACACCGACGTGCCGATCGTGGGTGACTGCAAAGAGGTCATCGTCGAGCTCATCGAGGCCATCCGCGCCGACCTGGCGACGGGCACCAAGCTCGAGTACTCGGCATGGTGGGCCTACCTCGACGGGATCCGCCGCACGTATCCGCTCAGCTACGACCGGCCGACCGACGGTTCGCTCTCGCCGCAGTACGTGATCCAGGCCGTCGGCAAGCTCGCCGGTCCGGACGCGATCTACTGCGCCGGTGTCGGGCAGCACCAGATGTGGGCCGCGCAGTTCGTCGACTACGAGAAGCCGCGTACCTGGCTGAATTCCGGCGGTCTGGGCACCATGGGATACGCCGTACCGGCCGCCATGGGCGCCAAGATGGGCAAGCCCGAGGCCGAGGTGTGGGCCATCGACGGCGACGGCTGCTTCCAGATGACCAATCAGGAACTGGCCACGTGTGCCGTGGAGGGTGTGCCGATCAAGGTGGCGCTGATCAACAACGGCAACCTCGGCATGGTCCGTCAGTGGCAGACCCTGTTCTACGAACAGCGTTACTCCAACACCGATCTCGGCACGCACACGCTGCGCATCCCCGATTTCGTGAAGCTGGCCGAAGCGCTCGGCTGCGTCGGTATCCGCGTCGAACGCGAAGAGGACGTCGAGGATGCGATCCGTCAGGCGCAGGCGATCGACGACCGGCCGGTCGTCATCGACTTCATCGTCGGTAAGGATGCCCAGGTGTGGCCGATGGTCGCGGCGGGCACGAGCAACGACGAGATCATGGCGGCCCGCGACATCCGTCCGTTGTTCGACGACGACGCGGCGGCCGACGATCCGACCGTCATCCACGAGACCATCGAGCGCGACCGTGCACGCAGCCAGGCTGCAGCCGAGGAGGAAGCCAAGTGAGCACGAGCCACACCCTCAGTGTTCTCGTCGAGGACAAGCCGGGCGTGCTGGCCCGAGTCGCGTCGCTGTTCTCCCGGCGCGGCTTCAACATCGAATCCCTCGCGGTCGGTGGCACCGAAGTTCCGGAGATCTCGCGCATGACGATCGTGGTGACGGTCGACGAGTTCCCGCTCGAGCAGGTCACCAAGCAGCTCAACAAGCTCGTCAACGTCATCAAGATCGTCGAGCAGGAGAACGAGGCGTCGGTCGCCCGCGAACTCCTGCTGATCAAGGTGCGAGCCGACGCCAGTGTGCGGACCCAGGTCATCGAAACGGTGAACCTGTTCCGCGCCAAGGTGATCGACGTGTCGCCGGAATCGCTCACGATCGAGGCCACCGGAACCCGCTCGAAACTCGACGCGCTTCTGCGCATGCTTGAGCCGCACGGAATCCGGGAGATCGTGCAGTCCGGCGTGGTGGCCGTCGGACGCGGTCCCAAGTCCATCACGGCCACCCGTTAGCCTGAACACACCCATATTTTCTGAAAGAGGTAACCACTGTGGCAGTCGAGATGTTCTACGACGACGACGCCGACCTGTCGATCATCCAGGGCCGTAAGGTCGCTGTCATCGGCTACGGCAGCCAGGGTCACGCGCATTCGCTGAGCCTGCGCGACTCCGGCGTCGAGGTGCGCATCGGCCTGAAGGAAGGCTCCAAGTCGCGGGCCAAGGCCGAGGAAGCGGGCCTGACCGTCGGCACTCCGGCCGAGGTCTCCGCGTGGGCCGACGTCATCATGGTGCTCGCTCCCGACACCGCGCAGGCGTCGATCTTCAAGGACGACATCGAGCCGAACCTGAAGGACGGCGACGCGCTGTTCTTCGGCCACGGCCTCAACATCCACTTCGATCTGATCACCGCCCCCGAGTTCGTCACGGTGGCCATGGTCGCGCCGAAGGGCCCCGGCCACCTCGTGCGCCGTCAGTTCGTCGACGGCAAGGGCGTCCCGGCCCTGATCGCCGTCCACCAGGATCCCAAGGGTGAGGGACAGGCGCTCGCGCTGTCCTACGCCAAGGGCATCGGTGGCACCCGCGCCGGCGTCATCAAGACCACGTTCAAGGAAGAGACCGAGACCGACCTGTTCGGTGAGCAGGCCGTCCTCTGCGGTGGCACCGAAGAACTCGTCAAGACCGGCTTCGACGTCATGGTCGAGGCGGGCTACGCCCCCGAGATGGCCTACTTCGAGGTCCTCCACGAGCTCAAGCTCATCGTCGACCTCATGTACGAGGGTGGCATCGCCCGCATGAACTACTCGGTGTCCGACACCGCGGAGTTCGGCGGCTACCTCTCCGGACCGCGCGTCATCGACGCCGGGACCAAGGAGCGGATGAAGGAAATCCTCAAGGACATCCAGGACGGCACCTTCGTCAAGCGCCTCGTCGCGAACGTCGAGGGTGGCAACAAAGAGCTCGAGGGCCTGCGCAAGCAGAACGCCGAGCACGGCATCGAGGTCGTCGGCAAGCAGCTGCGCGACCTGATGAGCTGGGTCGATCGCCCGATCACCGAAACCGCCTGATCGGTTACGCCGCTTTTCGCCGGCCCGGTACGTCCTCGTGGATGTGCCGGGCCGGTGTCGTTCGTCGGCGTCGATCCGGTAACGAGTCGGAGGGCCGGGCGCGCCCCCGTGGTCGGCGTACCGCCGCTCGGTACGGTGGCGCAATGTCGATTCGGCGAGGGGCTTCAGCACGGTTGACGAGCGCCGTCGTGGCGGCGGTGGCGAGCGCGATGGTTCTCGGAGGATGCGCACCGGCCCCGGCGTCGCCACCGATCGAACTCGCCAATGCGCCGGTCGAAAGGGTGCCTGTGCGAGCAGAACTCGTCGGCGGAGGCTACACGATGTTCCCCGACCGCAGATTCGTTGCGCTGTACGGTCATCCGTCCGGACCGGCTCTCGGGGCGTTCGGTGAGCAGGACACCGCCGCAGCGATCGCACGGGTCCGGGACCTCGCCGCGCAATACCAGGCGTTCTCGCACGAGCCCGTGCTCCCCGCCTTCGAGATCATCGCGACGGTCGCCTCGGCCGAGCCGGGCGCCGACGGCCGGTATTCGCGGATCACGGATCCGGAGCAGCTCCGGCCGGTGATCGACGCAGCGGAGGCCGCCGGTGTCTACGTCGTGCTGGACCTGCAGCCCGGGCACACACACTTCCTCGAACAGGCACGTATCTACGAAGAATTCCTCACCCGGCCGAACGTGGGTCTCGCTCTCGACCCGGAGTGGAGGCTCGCCTCGGGACAGCGCCACATGGTGCAGATCGGATCGGTCGACGCCGCGGAGGTCAACGACGTGATCGCGTACCTCGCAGACCTGGTGCAGCGGCACCACCTTCCACAGAAACTGCTCGTCCTGCATCAGTTCCGTATGTCGATGATCACCGGACGCGAGTTCGTCGACGCATCCCGGCCCGAGGTGTCGGTGGTGCTGCACGCGGACGGCCACGGCAACCCGGGGCAGAAACTGGAGACGTGGCAGGCCCTGCAGACCGGGCTCCAACCGCAGATCCACTTGGCGTGGAAGAACTTCTACGACGAGGACCTGCCGATGTTCACGCCGGAGGAGACGATGGCGATCCACCCGAAACCGGTCTTCGTGTCGTTCCAGTAGGTGCCGGTGTCGGCGAACCTATCCCGGTGGCCCCGCCTGACAGCCCGGGGCACTAAACTATGGGCGGTCACGGCTGAAATACGCGTGCCGGCAGGTGCCCACGCCGTCGACGAACCGCCAGATACTCAACTACAGGGAGTTCGCCCGTGAGCCAGAATGGCCGTCCCGTTGTCCTGATCGCCGACAAACTTGCGCAATCGACCGTTGACGCGCTCGGTGACGGTGTCGTGGTGCGCTGGGTGGACGGCCCGGACCGCCCCGCGCTGCTGGCTGCGGTGCCCGAAGCGGATGCCCTGCTCGTCCGCTCCGCGACCACCGTCGACGCCGAGGTCCTCGCGGTAGCCCCGAACCTGAAGATTGTCGGACGTGCAGGCGTCGGCCTTGACAACGTCGACATCGCCGCAGCCACCGAGCGCGGCGTCATGGTGGTCAATGCGCCCACCTCGAACATCCACTCGGCGGCAGAGCACGCCGTCTCGCTGCTGGTCTCGGCAGCCCGGCAGATTCCTGCCGCCGACCGCACGCTGCGCGAGCGCACCTGGAAGCGCTCGAGCTTCAACGGCACGGAAATCCTCGGCAAGACCGTCGGTGTCGTCGGCCTCGGCCGCATCGGTCAGCTTTTCGCGCAGCGTCTCGCAGCCTTCGAAACCCACATCATCGCGTACGACCCCTACCTGCCGGCCGCACGCGCCGCACAGCTCGGCATCGAGCTCGTCGAGCTCGACGAGCTCATCGAGCGCGCCGACTTCATCTCCGTGCACCTGCCGAAGACCAAGGAGACGGCCGGTCTCATCGACGCCGCCCGGCTCGCCCGGACCAAGAAGGGCGTGATCATCGTCAATGCGGCCCGCGGTGGCCTCATCGACGAGGACGCACTGTACGACGCGCTGGTCTCCGGCCAGGTCCGCGCCGCCGGTCTCGACGTGTTCGGCACCGAGCCCTGCACCGACTCCAAGCTGTTCGACCTCGACAACGTCGTCGTCACCCCCCACCTCGGCGCCTCCACCTCCGCGGCGCAGGATCGGGCGGGCACCGATGTCGCGAAGAGTGTGCTGCTGGCCCTCGCCGGCGAGTTCGTGCCGGACGCCGTCAACGTCTCCGGCGGTCCCGTCGGCGAAGAGGTGGCCCCCTGGCTCGAGCTGGTCCGCAAGCTGGGCCTGCTCGCCGGCACCCTCTCGCCCGAAGCCGTGCAGAACGTGCAGGTCGTCGCGAGCGGTGAGCTCTCCGCCGAGAACGTCGACATCCTCGGCCTGGCCGCCCTGCGCGGACTCTTCTCGGCCAGCAGCGACGAGCCCGTCACCTTCGTCAACGCCCCGCAGCTCGCCGAGCAGCGTGGCGTCACCGTCGAGGTCGAGAAGGTCAGCGAAGCGCAGACCCACCGCAGTTCCGTCGAGGTGCGCGCTGTGGCGGCCGACGGCCACGTCACGCAGGTCGCGGGCGCGCTCACCGGTCTCCAGCAGATCGAGAAGATCGTCAACATCAACGGTCGCAGCTTCGACCTGCGCGCCGAGGGTCACAACTTCATCGTCCACTACCAGGATCGTCCGGGCGTTCTCGGAACGCTCGGCACCGTCCTCGGCAACGCGGGCATCGACATCCAGGCCGCAGCGCTGAGCCAGGACGTCGAGGGCCCGGGCGCGACCGTCATCCTGCGCACCGATCGTGTCGTGGACGATGCCGAGGTCGAGCAGATCGTCGAACAGCTCGACGCGCGCGTCGCCCAGGTCGACCTGTCCTGATCATCCGTCTTGCATAGTTCGGTGGCCGCGAGCGTGCCGCGCCCACCGCTGCACAGGAAGTGAATAGAACCCATGAAACTTGCAGTCATCCCCGGTGACGGAATCGGTGTCGAGGTCACGGCCGAGGCTTTGAAAGTGTTGCGCAAGCTCGTCGCGGATCTCGAAACGACCGAGTACGACCTGGGCGCGAAGCGATACAACGCCACCGGCGAGTTGCTGCCGGACGCCGATCTCGCGGCGATCCGCGAACACGACGCGATCCTGCTCGGCGCGATCGGTGACCCCTCGGTCACGCCCGGTGTCCTCGAGCGCGGTCTGCTCCTGAACATGCGCTTCGCGCTCGATCACCACGTCAACCTCCGGCCGTCGCGGCTGTACCCCGGCTCGCGGTCGCCGCTCGCCGCGCAGCCCGAGATCGACTTCGTCGTCGTGCGCGAAGGCACCGAGGGTCCGTACACCGGTAACGGCGGTGCGATCCGGGTCGGGACCCCGCACGAGATCGCCACCGAGGTTTCGGTGAACACGTGGTTCGGTGCGGAACGCGTTGTGCGGTATGCGTTCGAGCTCGCGCAGACCCGGCGCAAGCACCTCACGCTGATCCACAAGACCAACGTGCTGTCCAATGCCGGGGCGATCTGGACCCGGGCGGTGGAGACGGTCGGCAAGGACTTCCCCGAGGTCGAGACCGCGTACTGCCACATCGACGCGGCCACCATCTACATGGTCGACGACCCGGCCCGGTTCGACGTCATCGTGACCGACAACCTGTTCGGCGACATCATCACCGACCTCGCCGGTGCCGTCACCGGTGGTATCGGTATGGCGGCGAGCGGCAACATCGACGCGTCGGGAACGAACCCGTCGATGTTCGAGCCCGTGCACGGCTCCGCGCCCGACATCGCGGGCAAGGGCATCGCCGACCCCACCGCGGCGATCCTGTCGACCGCGCTGCTGCTGCGTCACCTCGGGCGTGACGAAGAGGCCGAGCGCGTGGAGCGGGCGGTCGAGGCCGACCTCGCGTCGCGGGGCACGGACCCGATCGTCACCTCCGAGATCGGCGACCGCATCACCGCGGCCCTCTGACACCCGTGCGCGGTTTCGGTAGTTCCAACTACCGAAACCGCGCACGGCCGGGTTGCCATGTACGGCTCAGTCCTTCGGTACCACCGGGACTGCCGCTGCGGGCGCGAGCGCCGCGATCGCGAACGCGATGGGGAACCCGACGACGCTGATCAGCGCGCCGAACGTCGGAGCCACCGCAGCGGCCAGGACGAACTGCCCGGTGTTCTGGATCCCCAGTGCCCGACCTCCCCAGTACGGCCCCGCGATCTCCGCGACGGCGGTGAAGGCCAGGCCGTTCGGGCTCGACGTGGCCACCGACGCCACCAGGAGCATCGCGACCGCCACCGGTGACTCGAACGAGGCGGACGCCGCGAGCAGGGCCATGGACGCCACCACCACGATCGACACGGTGCGCAGCGGCCCGAGCCGGCTGCCCGCCCGATCGGACCACGCCCCCACTGCAACACGCCCGAGCGCGCCGAGCACCTGCGCCGCCGTGATGACCAGACCGGCGCCCGTCTCGTCCCAGCCCCGGTCGGTGATCAGCCACACGAGCGCGTAGGTCCACACCACATACTGCGGAATCACCAACAGAATCGACGCGATGTGGATACGTGCCAGCGTTGCTCCGCCGCGATACGGATTGTCGAGCGCCCCGGTCCGGGCCGCCTCGGCGCGATCGGGCCTGGGCGGATCGGTGATACCGATGACGCAGGCGAGTGCGGCGACGCCACAGACGACCGCGGGAAAGGCCAGGGCCCAACCGATTCCGTGATCGCGGGCGATCGGCGGAATGGCGAGCGCCGAGGCGGCGACTCCCAGCGGCACCGACATCTGACGGATACCCATGGCCAAGCCCCGCTGGGCCGGTGGAAACCAGCCGACGACGACACGTCCGCTGGCGGCGTTGGCACTCACCGCGCCGGCGCCGGCGACCACGAGCAGTAGGCCGAGTATCGGGGCAGAAGTAGTGGCGGTCGCGGCCGCGGCCGCGACCGCCAGGGAGGCTATACCGAGACCGGCGGTGAGCGCGACGCGTTCCCCGAAGCGGTCGGCTACTGCGCCCCACGCGACGAGAGTCAGTACGCCACCGAAAAGCGGTGCGCCGGCGAGGGTTCCGGCCTGTGCGAGGGTGAACCCGCTGTCGTCCTGGAGGGTAGGGATGAGGAAGGCGACGCCGTTGATGACGGTGGCCTGCGCGGCCTGGGCGACCACGCCGAGCGCCAGGATCAGCCAGCGCCTGTTGCCAATGGTGATTACGCTGTCCATACAAATCTCACTATCTGAGAAGTAATCCCGTATGATGAAACATTGGGGTCACTCTATACCCGCTTCCCGAACCCGCGCGTCGGTCGGGACACGCCCTCACCGATAGACTCCCGAGCATGCGCCTTGGTCGAATCGCCAGTCCGGACGGTGTCGCTTTCGTCAGCATCGAGGGGGAGGGGGACGCGGCAACCGCGAAAGAAATCGCCGAACACCCGTTCGGCACCCCGACGTTCACCGGTCGCAGTTGGCCTCTCGCCGACGTCCGGCTCCTGGCTCCCATCCTTGCGAGCAAGGTGATCGCTGTCGGACGGAACTACGCTGCCCACGCCGCCGAATCCGGGAACGAGGTCCCCGAGGAGCCGGTGATCTTCCTCAAGCCGAACACCTCGATCATCGGACCCGGACTGCCGATCGTGATCCCACGGAACAGCTCTCTCGTGCATCACGAGGCCGAGCTCGCCGTCGTCATCGGCCGTCCCTGCAAGGACGTGCCGGCGGCCAAGGCCCGCGAGGCGATCCTCGGATACACCGTCGCCAACGACGTCTCGGCGCGCGATCATCAGGCACAGGACGGCCAGTGGACCCGCGCCAAGGGCCACGACACGTTCTGCCCGCTCGGACCGTGGATCGAAACCGAACTCGACCCCTCGGACCTCGAGATCTCGGCGGAGGTCAACGGGCAGCAGCGTCAGCGCAGCCGAACCTCGTTGATGGTTCACGACATTCCGAAACTCATCGAGTGGGTGTCGTCCGTGATGACGCTGCTTCCCGGCGACGTGATCCTGACCGGGACGCCCGAGGGCGTGGGGCCGATCGGGCCGGGCGACACCGTGTCGGTCACCGTCGAAAAAATCGGCACTCTCACCAATCCTGTCGTCGCGAAAGGCGCCTGAGCAGCGGTCCTGCGTTCGGCGGAAGAACGCTCGGGATAGCCTGGAACGGTCTCTTGCCGTCCCTCGACCCGAGTGAGCCATGACCACCAGCGAAGTACGCGTCCGTTTCTGCCCGTCCCCGACCGGAACTCCCCACGTGGGTCTCGTGCGCACCGCCCTGTTCAACTGGGCGTTCGCGCGGCACCACGGCGGTACGTTCGTGTTCCGCATCGAAGACACCGACGCCGCCCGCGACAGCGAGGAGTCGTATCAGGCGATTCTGGATGCACTGCGCTGGCTGGGCCTCGAGTGGGACGAAGGTCCGGAGGTGGGTGGCCCCTACGAGCCGTACCGGCAGTCCCAGCGTCGCGATACGCACCTCGATGTGGTCGCGAAGCTGCTCGAGGCGGGCGAGGCGTACGAATCCTTCTCGACCCCCGAGGAAGTCGAGGAGCGGCACAAGGCGGCCGGTCGCGACCCGAAGCTCGGTTACGACAACTACGACCGGGATCTGAGCCCGGCGCAGCGTCAGGGCTTCCTCGACGAGGGCCGCAAGCCGGTGGTGCGCCTGCGCATGCCCGACCACGACCTCACGTGGACGGACCTCGTGCGTGGCGAGACCACCTTCAAGGCCGGCACCGTTCCGGACTTCGCGCTCACGCGCGCCAACGGTATCCCGCTGTACACGCTGGTCAACCCGGTCGACGACGCCCTGATGCGGATCACCCACGTGCTGCGCGGCGAGGACCTGCTCTCGTCCACCCCGCGCCAGCTCGCCCTCTACGAGGCGATGCAGCGTATCGGTGTCGCCGATTTCGTTCCCGAGTTCGGGCACCTGCCGTTCGTCATGGGGCAGGGCAACAAGAAACTGTCGAAGCGCGATCCCGAATCGAACCTGTTCCTGCATCGCGACCGCGGCTTCATTCCCGAGGGCCTGCTCAACTATCTCGCACTGCTGGGCTGGGGCCTCGCCGACGACCGCGACGTGTTTTCGCTCGACGAAATGGTGGCCGCGTTCGAGATCTCCAAAGTCAATTCGAACCCCGCGCGCTTCGATCAGAAGAAGGCGGACGCGATCAACGCCGAGCACATCCGGCTTCTCGAGCCGGCCGAGTTCGCGTCGAGGCTGCAAGAATTCCTCGTCGAGCACGGGCATCTCTCCCCGGACGTCGACGACGAGTTTTTCGCGGCAGCGGCGGAGCTGGTGCAGACCCGCATCGTCGTGCTCTCCGACGCCTGGGATCTGCTGAAGTTCCTGTTCGTCGACGACGCCGATTTCCGGATCGACGAGTCCTCCGCCGCGAAGAATCTCAAGGAGGATGCCGCACCCGTCCTGGACGCGACCCTCACGGCCCTCGACGGGCTCGCACAGTGGACCACCGTGAGCATCGAGGAGGCCCTCAAGACCGCTCTGATCGACGATCTCGGTCTCAAGCCGCGTAAGGCGTTCGCTCCGGTCCGGGTCGGCGTCACGGGCTCGCACATCAGCCCTCCGCTGTACGAGTCGATGGAACTGCTCGGGCGCGAGAAGTCGCTCGCGCGCCTGCGCGCGGCGCGGGCCGGTATCGCCTGATCGGTCCCGCCCGACCGTGTGCCCGTTCACCGCAGTGGACGGGCACACGTGCATCTACGCCGAATTTACGTGCTTTGACCAGGCGATTTGTAGTTTGACACCGGGTTGGTGCTAATCTTTCTCTCGGTTCGGAACGGAGGCCAGGCGCCCAGCGCGCAGGCCGACAGGACAGGCCATTGGGGTATGGTGTAATTGGCAACACAGCTGATTCTGGTTCAGCCATTCTAGGTTCGAGTCCTGGTACCCCAGCGGAGATGCGGTGGTTTGCCCACGGCACCTCGGCCAGCTAAGCTGGCTGAGCTTCCTCCGGGAAGCGACAGAGAAGAAGTTCTCAGGCCCCCGTCGTCTAGCGGCCTAGGACGCCGCCCTCTCACGGCGGTAGCGTGGGTTCGAATCCCATCGGGGGTACAAGCGAAGACCCTCCGAGCATTGCTCGGAGGGTCTTTTTCGTTGTCGGGCCATCTCACACGCTCTTGCGCCGGAACTCACGGTGATGATCGGCGGTCGGCTGTGGACCGTGAGCCTTCGAGCCCGCATCCAGGTGGGCCGTCCCGTGGCTGTCCCGATGCTTCTTGCGCTCGAGTGCTTCGAGGAACTTCTTCTTGTTGCGGTCTTTCGACGGTTCGCTCATGATTTCTCCCTCCGTCCGTTGAACCGGAATCTAGCGCGTGCCGGGGCGATCTGTCGCCCGGATTTCGATCCGGTCGTCATTTCGCCGCGGATCCGAGATAGGCGGCGGTGGTGCCACCGAGCTCCATGGTGGGCATACCGAGCTTGCGGTGATCCCACGAGCGGACCCTGTGGGGCGCCACGCGCACCGCCACCCTGTTGTGCATCATCTGTTCCACGGCCGGGCGGACGTCGTCGGTGTAGGGGCCGGTGTACCGCTCCCACACGTCGCGGCAGACCGCGAAGAGGGTGTCGCGGTCGTCGACGATCTCGGCGTGCCCCTCGATGGAGACACCCCGCAGACAGTCGTACGTGTCGCCGGCCTCGACCAGTGCCGTGATGCGGTGGTCCCGACGCAAGTTCACCGCCTTCTGGGACTTGGCCTTCGTCTCGAACCAGATCTCCCCGTCCAGCACGGCGTACCACATCGCCACCAGATGCGGTGTGCCCGTGGGGCCGAGTGAGGCCAGGGTGGCGACACGGCTCCGGTGGAGCAACTCGGTGATTTCCGGTTCGGTCATCGTGATTTCGGCACGGCGGTTGGTTCCCATGCGGAGAACTCTGGCACAGCCCGCACCGGTGGACTAGAGGCGTTTGTGGAGAGCATCGGCGGCCGCGAGGAGGTCGGCGGCCCACCGTGCGCCCGGGCGGCGCCCCATGCGATCGATGGGGCCCGAGACGGAGATCGCGGCCACGACGGCACCCGTGCTGTCGCGCACGGGGGCCGCGACCGAGGCGACGCCGGGCTCTCGCTCGGCGGCGCTCTGCGCCCATCCCCGTCGACGGACCTCGGCCAGCACACGTTCGCCGAATGCGGCGTCGGGCAGGATGGCGCGCTGGGTCGCGATATCTGCCCAGGCGAGTAGCACTTTGGCGCCGGATCCGGCGGTCATGGGCAGTCGAGCGCCGATCAGGACGGTGTCGCGCAGCCCGGTGGGGGGTTCGAGTGCTGCGACGCAGACTCGTTGGGTGCCCTCGCGGCGATACAACTGCACGCTCTCGCCGGTGATCTCGCGAAGGCGGGGAAGCACGAGCGACGCGGCTTCGACGAGCGAATCGCCGGCACCGGCCGAGAGTTCTGCGAGTCCGGGGCCCGGGCGCCACTGTCCGTCGCCGTCGCGCGCAAGCAGACGGTGCACCTCGAGTCCGACGGCGAGACGGTGCGCGGTGGCCCGCGGAAGGCCGGTGCGCGCGCACAAGTCGTTGAGGTTGCAGGGCTGCTCGGCGACCGCATGTAGGACGGTCATCGCTTTGTCCAGCACCCCGATCCCGCTATGCTGTCTCATAGGTCGATACCTCCGTCTCGCATATTGGGAAGCATATCGCATGCGGCGAGGGCGGAGGCGACACCATGCGCGGCTCGGACGGCCCCGAGATCCGGGATCCGCGTTCGTCACGTACGACAGGTGGAGAAGATGGCTGGAAAGACTCTGGCGGAAAAGGTGTGGGACCAGCACGTGGTCGTGCGCGGTGAGGGAGAGGGTTCGGCGCGGCAGCCCGACCTGATCTACATCGACCTGCACCTCGTGCACGAGGTCACCAGCCCGCAGGCATTCGACGGTCTGCGGCTGGCGGGACGGAAGCTGCGGCGTCCGGACCTCACCATTGCGACCGAGGACCACAACGTCCCCACGACCGACATCGACAAGCCGATCGCGGACCCGGTGTCGCGCACGCAGGTCGACACGCTGCGCCGCAACTGCGAAGAGTTCGGCGTCCGACTCCATCCGATGGGCGATCTCGATCAGGGCATCGTGCACGTGGTCGGGCCGCAGCTCGGATTGACCCAGCCGGGAATGACCGTGGTGTGCGGCGACAGTCACACCTCGACGCACGGCGCCTTCGGCGCGATCGCGATGGGTATCGGCACGAGCGAGGTCGAACACGTCATGGCGACGCAGACACTGTCGCTGCGCCCGTTCAAGACGATGGCGATCACCGTCGACGGAGAACTTCCTCCGGGCGTGACGAGCAAGGACCTCATCCTCGCGATCATCGCGAAGATCGGCACCGGCGGCGGACAGGGATACGTCCTCGAATACCGCGGTGAGGCCATCCGGAACCTGTCGATGGAAGCGCGGATGACCATCTGCAACATGTCGATCGAGGCGGGCGCCCGCGCCGGCATGATCGCGCCGGACGAGACCACCTACGAATTCATCAAGGGCCGCCCGCACGCCCCGCAGGGTGCCGACTGGGACTCCGCGGTCGCCGCCTGGGAACAGCTGAAGACCGACGACGACGCGGTTTTCGATGCCGAGGTCCATATCGACGGCAGTGCGCTCACCCCGTTCGTGACGTGGGGAACCAACCCCGGGCAGGGTGCACCGCTGAGCGCGACGGTGCCGGTGCCGGACGAGATCCCCGACGACAACGTGCGTCAGGCCGCCGAGAAGGCGCTGCGCTACATGGATCTCGAGCCCGGAATGCCGCTGCGCGACATCAAGATCGACACCGTCTTCGTCGGCTCGTGCACCAACGGCCGAATCGAGGATCTGCGCGCGGTCGCCGATATTCTCAAGGGCCGCAAGGTCGCAGACGGTCTCCGGATGCTCGTCGTGCCCGGATCGATGCGGGTTCGTGCCCAGGCCGAGTCCGAAGGTCTCGGTGAGATATTCACCGCAGCAGGAGCGGAGTGGCGTCAGGCGGGTTGCTCGATGTGCCTCGGCATGAACCCGGACCAGCTTGCGCCGGGGGAGCGCTCGGCATCGACGTCGAACCGCAACTTCGAGGGCCGCCAGGGCAAGGGTGGACGCACCCACCTCGTCTCGCCGGCCGTTGCGGCCGCAACCGCGGTGCGCGGCACATTGTCGGCACCGGCCGATCTCGACTAGAACACGGGACCCGAGGAGAATTTCGATGGAAGCCTTCACTACTCACACGGGCATCGGCGTCCCGCTGCGCCGGTCCAATGTCGACACCGACCAGATCATCCCGGCGGTGTACCTGAAACGCGTCACGCGCACAGGATTCGAGGACGGACTGTTCGCCGCATGGCGCAACGACCCGTCGTTCGTACTCAACGTCCCGCCGTTCGACCGCGGCAGCATTCTGGTCGCAGGCCCCGATTTCGGCACCGGCTCGTCGCGAGAGCATGCCGTGTGGGCGTTGTCCGATTACGGATTCCGGGTTGTGATCTCGTCGCGTTTCGCGGATATCTTCCGTGGCAATGCCGGAAAAGCCGGCCTGCTCGCGGCTCAGGTGGGGCAGGACGACGTCGAATTGCTCTGGAAACTCATCGAGCAGCAGCCCGGTCTGGAACTCGAAGTGGACCTGGAAAATCGGACAGTGACCGCCGGAACAACCGTGGTGCCGTTTGAAATTGACGACTACACCCGATGGCGTCTGCTGGAGGGTCTCGACGATATCGGATTGACATTACGCCAGGTAGAGGCGATTTCCGAGTACGAAAAGTCAAGGCCTTCTTGGAAACCGCTGACCCTCCCGACGCCCTGATCGGACGTCCCCGCAGGCACCGGGCGGGGGGGGGCCCCCCCCCAC
>NZ_JAUZMZ010000098.1:0-18310 GCF_036327435.1 Rhodococcus chondri
GTGGAGCAGTTCCGCAAGGTCGGCAGGAGTCACAGGGGTTCATCCTATTGGCTGGGGTCGAGCGGTGCCGACGCTCCCCCGCACCCGACGCCCGTAGAGTTGTCGGTGCGTGCGTGCCCACACGTCCACGCGTTCGTTTGTCCATCCGTCGAAAGAGCAACGAGCGATGCCCAGCGGTTCGGTAAGTGGTGGTTCCGGAAAGAAGAAGACCGGCGCCAAATCGGTCAAGGCCATCCAGGCCGCCAAGAAGAACAGCGGTGGAGTCCGCGGCCTTCCCAAACAGCGGCAGATTCCGTGGATGACGATCGGCGGAATCGCTGTCGTCGTCGTGCTCGTCGTCGTGATCGCGGTGAGCATCATCCCGAAGTACCAGTCGCAGCAGGAACTGTCGGCGTGGACACCGTCGGAGTCGAATCAGGACCCGTCGGTGGCGATCGACGGGGTCGTCTCGATCGAGTACCCGGCCGGCCAGCACGTCGCACCCGCTCAGCGCGTCGCCTACGACCAGAATCCGCCGTTCGGCGGTCCGCACGACGCGATCTGGGCGACCTGCACCGGGACCGTGTACGAGCAGCCCGTCCGCACCGAGAACATGGTGCATTCCCTCGAGCACGGTGCCGTCTGGATCGCGTACAACCCTGATCGGGTCGACGATGCCGCGATCGATTCGCTCGCCGCAAAGGTCGACGGCCGCACCTACATGATGATGTCGCCGTACCCGGGTCTGGACGCGGCGATCTCGCTGCAGTCGTGGGGTCATCAGCTCGAGGTCGACAGCGCCGACGACGAGCGCATCGATCAGTTCGTCGAGGCGCTGCGCCTGAATCAGTACGCTTACCCCGAGGTCGGGGCGAGCTGCTCGACGCTGCCGGCGTCGTTCGATCCGGCGAATCCGCCGCCGTTCGATCCGTCGGCCCCGGGCGCCGACGCGGTGCCGATGGACGGTGGCACGGTCGACGGAAGCGAGCAGTTGCCCGCCGATATGCAGGTCCCGGCCGGGAGCTGAGGATGAGCGACATCAACGACGCGGGGCAGCTGCCCGACCGCGACGGGAACGACGGCCCGAAACGCAACCGGACACTGCTCGCGCTGGTCGCCGTCGCGGCGCTGGCCGTGGGGTTCCTGCTCGGGTTCCTCGCACGGATACCGCTCGAGGATTCACGGCCCGCCGATCCGGTGGCCGGTTCGGTCGATGTCGGGTTCGCGCAGGACATGACGGTCCATCACAACCAGGCGATCGAGATGGCCGCCGTCGCATTGACGAATTCCGACGACCAGTACGTCCGCAACCTGTCGTACGACATCCTGACCACGCAGCAGAACCAGGTCGGTCAGATGCAGGGATGGCTGACGCTGTGGGGTCAGCCGCCGTTGCCGAGCGGGCAGTACATGGCGTGGATGACCGAAACCGGCGAGCACGGGCACGCGTCCGGTGAGGCGGCGCATGCAGCAGGCGGCGACGGTGTGGGCGCGATGCCCGGAATGGCCTCGGCCGAGGATCTGGCCGAGCTGCGAGCCGCGCGGGGTACCGAACTCGACGTGCTGTTCCTTCAGCTGATGCTGCGCCATCACGAGGGCGGCCTGCCGATGATGGAGTACGGCGCGCAGTACGCGTCCATCACCGCGGTACGGAATCTGGCTCAGACGATGGTGAACACGCAGACCGGCGAGTCCGAGCTGATGACGACCATGCTCGCCGAGCGCGGCGCCGAGCCGCTGCCGTTGAACTGACCGAGGCGGTGGCGCGGTCCCGGAAACCGGGGCTGACCAGGCGATGTGGCGTACAGCCGACAATGCGCTAGGCTAACTCCCGCACCGCCGGTCATCCGGCGGTCCGGATTGCCCTCGTAGCTCAGGGGATAGAGCGCTTGCCTCCGGAGCAAGAAGTCGCAGGTTCGAATCCTGCCGAGGGCACCACCTACCCGACAGCCCCGCTTCGTTCTCGAAGCGGGGCTGTTGTCGTCTCGGGTCACGCGAGCCGGTTCCGGCTACTCCCCCGAGGTCAGGGCCGTCATGTCGAAGTAGTCACGCACGCTCGCGATCTTGCCGTCGGCGATCTCGAACACGCCCATGACGGGCAGTTCGATGGTTCTGCCGTTCAGCACGAAGACATCGGTGCGTTCGTTCATCACGACGTTGCCGTGGACGAGCTGGTGATGGATGCGGTATTCGATGCCGCCGAAGGACCCCACGAACCCCTCCACGTATTCCTCGATCGCCGCCCGCCCGCACACGGGCTCCATCGGGATGTTGTGGAAGACGGCGTCCTCCGTGAAGCAGGCAGCGATCCGGGCGGGGTCGGGGTCCGCCCAGAGCCGGCAGAACTCGGCGACCAGTTCGTCGGGGTTCATCGGGCTTCGTCCTCAGGCGCGCCGGACAGGGGCGAATCGTGCCGGATCGGTGCCGGGAACACGACGGAGCCGGCCGCGTTCGATCAGTTGGCGCACGTGCGCCGAGCCCTCCGCGAGTGCCATCTTCTTGCCGTGCGGGGGCGTCTCGTCCCACGGCCGGTACCAGCGCATCCGCTCGGTGGCCTGCCACAATGTCAGTTCTTCGTCGCCGAATGCGTCGTAGAGGTCGTCGAGACGCTGGTCGTGGTGCGCGATCAGTTCCCGGCTGCGCACGGGCAGGTCGTCGATGGGCTGCCGGTGCGACGGCAGCGTACGCCGGACGGGCAGGGTCGCGACCGCGCGCAGCGACTCGAGATACTCCCCCAGTGCGTCGCGCTCGGGGACGGGGAAGTCGAACTCGCCGACGTGCGGTGTGGTGGTGGCCAGCACATGGTCGCCGCTGAACAGCACCCCGTGGTCCTCGACGAGGAAGCAGGCGTGACCGGCGGTGTGGCCGGGTGTCAGGACGGTGCGCAGCGTGCGTCCGGCGAGCGGAATGATCTCGTCCGCACCGAGTTTGCGGTCGGGCAGCGAATCCGGGCGGCCGGGCGGGCGCTGATCGGCCGCGGTGGCGGCGGCGATGTCGGCTTCCGGCGCACCGGCACGTCGTAGCAGTTCGGCTTCCTCGGCGCTGCGGTCGGTGTCGGAAATCATCACCTCGAGATGTGCGAAGTCCGACTCGTGCATGCCGACCCAGCATCCCGACGCCTCGCGGATACGTCCGGTGAGACCCACGTGGTCGGGGTGGAAATGGGTCACCACGACTCCTTCGACGTCGGTCATCGACAGTCCGGCCACCGTGAGCCCGTTCTGCAGCGCCTCCCAGGAGGTGTCGTCGTTCCATCCCCCGTCGACGAGGATCACACCTCGCGGGGATTCGAGGACGTACACCTGGGTGGGACCGACCGGCAGATCACCGACCGGCACGGGAATCAGGTGGATTCCGTCGCCGATGTCGCGGGCTTCCGTCGTGGTATCGCTCATGGGACCTCCGAAACGCGAATGGGCACTACTCCTGTCCGAAGCTAACCTAAAAGGTTCAATTATTCTTCCGGACACGGCTCGATGATCGCGACGATCGAGCGGATCTCCCCCGCGGGAATCCGGAAGTGTTCGGTGACCGAGACCGTCAGGTCCGGCCCGGATCCGGCGCTCACATCGAGCAGGAAACGCGCGACGACGTTGTCGTCCCACTCCCGGAAAATCAGGTCCCGCACTCTCCGGATGGGCCGGTACTCCGGGCCGTGCTCGAGGCGGTCGCGGATCTCGACGCCGCTGTCGCCGGTGCGCTGACCGTTCTCGACTCGCCACGCATCCGCGGCGAGCCGCACGTGGGACGCGTCGTGGCCGACCAGTGAGCGAATGTAGGCGCGGGCCATCGCGACCCGCGCGCTGTCGGTCGGCGCGTTCGCGTGCTCACCGATAGCGGCCATCAGCGGCGGCGCCCAGTCCGGGCGGCAGATCACCAGATCGGGCAGGTACGGATGCGGCCGGTTGTACTCCAGTTCGCTACCGTCGATCCGCGCGCAGTACAGCCCCGCCGCCTGCGCGACAGCGACCGGCGCCGCGGAATCCCACTCCCACTGGCCGCCGGCATGGACATAGGCGTCGGCATCACCCCGCACGACCGCCATCGCCTTCGCGCCGGCCGAACCCATGCGCACGAGTTGGGCGTCGACGGCGCGCGCGACCTCACCCATGAACGCGGGCGGGCGGCTGCCGCTGACGACGATGCGGGGACGACGGGCACCGAGCGGGAGCCGATCGACGCGGATCGGGTCGGCGGTGCTGTACACCTCGCCGTACATGGGCACCGCGACCGCGCCGGCGGTCAGTCCGCGCCCGGCTTCCCACAACGCGACATGCACGGCCCAGTCGCTGTGGTCGGGCATGCCGTACTCCTTGGACCCGTCCAGCGGGTCGACGATCCACACGCGCTTCGCCTCGAGGCGCGCCGGGTCGTCCGCCGATTCCTCGGACAGCACCGCATCCCCGGCTCGTTCCGCGGCGAGTCGTTCGAGAATCAGCACGTCGGCGGCTCGGTCGCCGTGCCGCCCGAGTTCCCGTCCGCTCAGCGTGCCCGCTGAAGTCGCGCGAATGGTCAATAACAGTTCGCCTGCCGCGGAGGCGATCTCGGCGGCGAGTGCGGCGTCGTCGGTCATGTGCTCAACAATTGCACGATGCGCGCGGCCTGGGCGACCGCATCGCCGTCGTCGGGGCGGAGCACCAGTTCTGCATGTTGCGGCGGCTCGTACGGGTCGTCGATGCCGGTGAACCCCGTGATCTCCCCGGCCCGGGCCCGCGCGTACATGCCTTTCGGGTCGCGGGCCTCGCAGTCGGCGAGCGGGGTGTCGACGAACACTTCGAGGAACGGGATGCCGGAGGCTTCGTGCTGTTGCCGGATGCGGTCGCGGTCGGCGCGGTAGGGGCTGATGAGCGCGCAGATCGCGACGAGTCCTGCGTCGGCCATGAGTTGTGCGACCGCCCCCACGCGGCGGACGTTCTCGGCACGATCGTCCGCGCCGAAACCGAGGTCGGAGTTGAGTCCGCGGCGCAGGTTGTCGCCGTCGAGCCGGTACGCGGGAATCCCCGCCGCCACGAGCCGGCGTTCCACCTCGGTGGCGACGGTGGACTTGCCGGATGCGGACAAGCCGGTCAGCCACACCGTTGCGCCCGCGGTGGCCCGCTCGGCGCGGCGTACCTGCGGGGCGTGCCAGACCACGGGGGTGTCGGTCAGGGTCGGCCCGGTGATCATTCCCGCGGCCACGGTGTTCCCCGTGGTGTCGTCGACGAGGACGAAGCTGCCCGTCGTCCGGTTGCGCCGGTACGGGTCGAACATCAGCGGCTGTTGCGTGCGCAGTTGCACCCGGCCGATGTCGTTGAGTCCCAGCGTCGCCGCCGCGCTGTCTCGGTGCAGTGTGTTGACGTCGAGGCGATAGTCCAGTCGCGCCACCTGCGCCGGGACCGCCCGGGTGGTGTGCAGCAGGATGTACCGCGCGTCCGGGTCGAGGGTGGACCGTTCGGTGAGCCAGCACAGCATCGCGTCGATCTCGCACCCGACGAGCGGGCGGTTGCCGGGGCGGCACAGCATGTCTCCGCGACCGACGTCGAGCTCGTCCTCGAGCTCGACGCACACCGCCGCGTCGGCGAAGGCCTGCTTCCGCGGATCACCGCCGGGTCCGAAGATCCGGCGCACCCGGGTTCCGAATCCGGACGGTAGCACCACCACTTCGTCGCCCGGTTCGAAGACACCGCTCGCGACGGTCCCCGCGTATCCGCGGAACTCGCCTCCCGCTCCGGCGCGGATCACGTACTGGACGGGCATCCGGGCATCGATCAGGTTGCGATCCGAATCGATGTGTACCTGCTCGAGGTGATGCAGCAGTGAAGCGCCCTCGTACCACGGCATGTTCATCGTCCTGCCGACGACGTTGTCGCCGTGCAGCGCCGAGATCGGCACGAAACCCAGATCGTGGATCTCCAATTTCGCTGCAAAGCCGCGGAATTCGTCGCACAGTTCGTCGAACCGATCCTGGGACCAGTCGACGAGATCCATCTTGTTGACGCACAGCACCAGGTGCGGGACGCCCAGCAGACTCGTCAGGAACGCGTGCCGCCGGGTCTGCTCGGTGATCCCCTTACCGGCGTCGACGAGGATCAGCGCGAGATCCGCAGTGGACGCCCCGGTGACCATGTTGCGCGTGTACTGCGCGTGACCGGGCGTGTCGGCGATGACGAAGGTGCGGTGCCGGGTAGCGAAGTAGCGGTAGGCGACGTCGATGGTGATGCCCTGTTCGCGTTCGGCGCGCAGACCGTCGGTGAGCAGCGACAGGTCGGTGTGCTCGGAACCGCGGGCGCGACTGGTACGGGCGACGGCGTCGAGCTGGTCTTCGAAGACCGCTTTGGAATCGAACAGCAGACGGCCGATCAGGGTGGACTTGCCGTCGTCGACGCTGCCGGCGGTCGCGATGCGGAGCAGTCGGGACATCAGAAGTAGCCTTCCTTCTTCCGGTCTTCCATGCCCGCTTCGGAGATCCGGTCGTCGGCTCGCGTGGCGCCGCGTTCGGTGATCCGGCTCGCGCGCACCTCGGCGACGACCTCGTCGGCGGTGGCGGCCGCCGATTCGACGCACCCGGTGCAGGTGGCGTCGCCCACGGTACGGAACCGTACGAGCGCTTCCCGCGGCTCGTCGCCCGGGGCCGGACGAAGGAATCGGGTGTGCGCGAGGAGCATTCCGTCACGCTCGACGACCGGGCGCCGGTGAGCGAAGTAGAGCGGGGGCAGGTCGATGCCTTCGTCGCGCACGTACGACCAGATGTCGAGTTCGGTCCAGTTCGACAGCGGGAAGATACGGATGTGTTCGCCCTTGCGGTGCCGTCCGTTGTACAGGTGCCACAGTTCGGGTCGCTGCGCCTTGGGATCCCACTGTCCGAACTCGTCCCGGAAACTGAAGATGCGTTCTTTTGCGCGTGCCTTCTCCTCGTCGCGGCGCGCGCCGCCGAAGACCGCGTCGAAGCCGCCCTCGCGCAGTGCACGCAGCAGGGTTGCGGTCTGCAACCGGTTGCGGCCGCCGTGGCGGCCGGTGTCCTCGACGACGCGGCCGGCGTCGATGTCGTCCTGGACGGCGGCGACGAGCAATCGCAGGCCGCGTCGCGCCACGGTCCGATCCCTGAATTCGACGACCTCGTCGAAGTTGTGTCCGGTATCGATGTGCAGCACCGGGAACGGCAAGGGTGCGGGCCAGAATGCCTTCGCGGCGAGATGCAGCATCACCGCGGAGTCCTTACCGCCGGAGAACAGCAGGACGGGGCGTTCGAAAGTGGCGGCGACCTCACGGAAGATGTGGACGGATTCGGCCTCGAGCGCACCGAGCGGCGGCAGCTCGTAGGAGGGTGGTCGTGGTGGAGGCTCCGTGATCATCGCGCTCCCAGCGGCACGCCGGTCCAAATATGTACCGGCTCGGTCGAATTCGGCTGGAGGTAAGAATAGAACGAGTTTCAATTCCGGGTCAACGCCTGCCGGCGACCGGGACTCAGCGCACCGGTCGCCGGCCGCCCAGCTCGCGGGTGATCGCGTCCGCCGTCGCGACCAGTGCATCACCGATCCGCTCGACCTCGACGATGTCGACGTCCCGCTCCAGGTGCGCCGCAACGACGAGCGACTGGTGGCCCTCGGCGTCGTAGACGGGTGCCGCGATCAGGTTCACCGCGTGCGCCCCCGCCGTATCCCATCGGTCCGGGAGCAGCACGCGTTCGCCCGGACTCGACACGAGTTCACCGAGCAACTCGCGCAGGTCCGGCGCGAGATCGTGCGCCACTACCCCGGCCATCAGCGCATACAGGCGCTGCCCGCCCCGAGTGTGGGACTCGACGAGGTAGCCGGTGCGGCGGCATTCGTCGATCACCCGGCGCAGGCGCTCGTGGTCGATGCGCACCGGCAGGGTCGGCTCGCGGCGCAACCAGCACTCGACGCGCTCGTCGCGGTCCCACAACACGAACATCAGTCCCACCGGTGGCGCAAACGGATACACCTCTCCGACGCGTGCGCCCGCAGCGCTACCGTGGGCGCCCGCGACGTCGAGTACCGCGATACGGTCGCCGACCACACCGGACGCGGTACAGACGACGCCCAGCCGTGCGCTCAGTTCGGTCAGGTGGCGGTGCGCCACGGGCCCGACCGCGTAGCCGCGTTGCGCCGCGCGACCGGCGACGATCAGAGCCGGGCCGAGCCCGTACGTCCTGCCCGCGGGATCGCGCAGGAGGTAACCCGCGTCGGTCAGGACGGTGAGAATGCCGAGGCAGGTGGGCTTGCTCAGGTCGAGGTCGCGGGCCAGTTCGGACAACCCGAACCGCGCATGGGGATGCGCCACCAGATGATCGAGGACCTGCACGACGCGTTCGGTGGGCGGCGACTGACGGACCATTGACCACTTCCTGTAACACGTTCTATTGTCGGCGCATCGAAGCCTACCTCAGCGGTACATATATGGACCACAGGGAGATCCAGTGCTCACCGATCCACTCACCGCGGCCATCGCCGAAGCCGAGAAACTCGTCGCGACCGCCCCGCACATCAGGAGCGAGCAGGATCTGATCGAGGGTTACGGCTACCTGGCCGGGGGGATCGCGGCGTGCGTGCACGCCGCATGGGCCCACAGCACGACACATCCCGTCTTCCTCACCGGGACCGGCCCCTACGCCAAGATGGGGCTCGACAACCCCGACACCCTGTATTGGGGCGCCGCAGTGCGCGACGACGCGGAATACGTCGTCACCGGCCGCCGCGGCACCACGTGCGATCTCAGCTTTCAGATCCTCGCCGGCAACTACACGGACGCGAACGTACCGGGCAACGTGACCGCGTTCGACGACCGTGCCCTGAACATCGCCGCGGACGGCACCTTCGAGGTGCGTTTCGGGCCCGGTCCCGCCGATCCGGACCACAATTACTTCACCCTCGCGGCCGGGTCGTCCCAGCTCGTCGTCCGCGAGGTCTACAGCGACTGGACGCAGCGCCGAGGCATCCACCGCATCGACCGGGTCGACACGCTCGGCACACCCGCGCCCGAGCCGACCCACGCGGACGCCGTGAGGAGATACGAACGCGCCGGACGGGCCCTGCTCTCCCGGGTGAAAACGTGGATGCAGTTCCCCGAATGGTTCTACCTGCAGCTGCCGGTCAACACCGTCACCGCACCGCGCCGCACCCCCGGCGGCCTCGACACGCAGTATTCCTCGGTCGGGCACTACGAACTCGGCGACGACGAGGCGATGATCCTCACCGTCCCGGCCAGCGACGCGCCCTACCTGGGGTTCCAGCTCGGCAGCCTGTGGTACATCTCGCTCGACTACCTCCACCACCAGACCTCCCTGAACAACACGCAGGCGCAGGTGGACCCCGACGGCATGGTCCGGATCGTCGTCTCGCAGCGCAATCCGGGCATCACCAACTGGGTCGAGACCCTCGGCCGCGCCCGCGGCATCCTGCAGTTCCGATGGCAGCGGCTCGATCGCGAGCCGACCGCCGCCGACGGCCCAGTCGCGCAGGTCGTGCCGTTCGACCGGGTGGCGCAGTCTCTGCCGTTCCACGAATCGAACCGGATCACCCCGCAGGACTGGGCGAGGAGAATTGCCGCCCGCCAGAACGCGATCGCCGATCGGATGCTGGGATGAGCACCACAGCGCAACTGCTGCGCGATCACGTGGTGGTCGTCTCCGGTGTCGGACCCGGACTCGGCCGTACCCTGGCGACACGATGCGCCGCGCACGGCGCCGACGTCGTTCTCGCCGCCCGCACCGCCGAACGACTCGACGAGGTGGCCGCGGAGGTCCGTGCGCTGGGCCGCCGCGCGTTGAGCGTGCCGACGGACATCACCGACGACGCCTCTGCCGCGCGGCTGGTCGAGATTGCGCGCGACGAGTTCGGACGCATCGACACACTCGTCAACAATGCTTTCTCGATCCCGTCGATGAAACCGTTGGCGAGCACCGGATTCGATCGCATCCGCGACAGCATCGAGCTGACAGTCCTCGGAACCCTGCGCCTGACCCAGATGTTCGCCCCGTTGCTTGCCGACGCGAAAGGCACGGTGGTGAACATCAATTCGATGGTGCTGCGGCATTCGCAGGAGCGGTACGGCAGCTACAAGATCGCCAAGTCGGCGCTGCTCGCGATGTCGCAGTCGCTCGCGACCGAGCTCGGCGGTTCGGGAATCCGCGTGAATTCGGTTGCTCCCGGGTATATCTGGGGCCCGACCCTACAGGGCTACTTCGAGCACCAGGCCGGCAAGTACGGCACCACGGTCGAGGATATCTACCGGCACACCGCCGCGGCGAGCGACCTGAAACGTCTGCCCACCACGGAGGAGATCGCGGACGCGGTGATCTTCCTGGCCTCCCCGATGGCGTCGGCGATCACCGGGCAGTGCCTCGATGTCAACTGCGGCGAATACCACCACTAGCACCGGGACGGGATACCCATGAGTGAACGCACCACGGTCGGCACCCCCGCAGATCTGCACGCCTCCGCGACCCGGCTGACCGGACTGACCGACTTCGGGATCGACGACTACAGCGAGGCCCTCGGCGTTCTGCTCGACTCGTATGCCCGCGACGAGCGGCTCACCCCGCTCGGCAGCAAGATGTCGCGGGTGTTCCTGCGCGGCGCACTCGTCGCCCGGCTGCTGTCGGAAGCCTCCTGGCGAGCGCACCCGGAGCATGCGGACGTCCCGATCGAGCGGCCCGTCTTCGTCACCGGGCTGCCGCGCACCGGAACCACCGCGCTGCACCGCCTGCTCACCGCCGATCCCGCCCATCAGGGCCTCGAGATGTGGCTGACCGAGATGCCCCAACCGCGCCCGCCCCGCGACACCTGGGCACAGAATCCCGTCTTCGCGGGGATCGAGGCAGGTTTCGCGCAGCACCACGTCGAACACCCGGAATTCATGGGCGTGCACTTCATGTCCGCCGGCGAGGTGGAGGAGTGCTGGCAGTTGCTGCGGCAGTCGTTCCGGTCGGTGTCGTACGAGTGCCTCGCCCACCTGCCCACGTACTCGCGGTGGCTCGCGGGCCGGGACTGGACGGACGCCTACGCCCGCCACCGGAAGAACCTCCAGCTCATCGGTCTGCCGGATGCCGGCAAACGATGGGTACTCAAGAACCCGAGCCACCTGTTCGCGCTCGACGCGCTGCTCACCGTGTACCCGGACGCGCTGGTCGTGGTCACGCACCGGGACCCCCGCACGGTGATCCCGTCGGTGTGCAGCCTGACCGCGCAGGCCACCGAGGGCTGGTCCCGCACGTTCGTCGGCGACACGATCGGCCGCAGCCAGCTCGACCTGTGGGCACGGGGCCTCGACAGCTTCACCGAGGCACGGGCACGGCACAATCCGGCGCAGTTCGTGGACGTCGACTACCGCGATTTCGTCGCCGACCCGCTGGCCACCGTCGGCACGATCTACGACCGGTTCGGCATGACCTTCACCGCCGATGCGGAGCGGGCGATGGCCGCGCTCCACCACGAGAGTCGCAGCGGCGACCGCAAGCCCGCACACCGGTACACGCTCGAGGAGTTCGGGCTCGGCACAGCGGACGTCGACGAGCGGTTCCCCGACTATGTATACCGCTGATACGTCCCCGTGAGATCTCCGGCCCGGCGTGCGGTGAGGATCGTGAGAAGCGGGAACAGTGCCTCGGCGATGCGATCCCCGGCGCCGACGAACGCTGCCTCCGACAGGCCCACGGGATCGGGAATTCCGGGTGTACCTGCAGTGCCGTCGGGTTCGCGGTAGGCATCGAGCCGGGCGACGGTGTCGGCTCCGGTGACGGTGGCGATGCGGCTCGCCTCGGTGAGCGTGAACGACTTGACCGACGATCCCGCGGCCAACGCCGAAACCCGGTCGCGCTGCGCCTCGGTCATCGCGAGCACCAGATCGGCACGCCGCATCATTTCGGCGCTGACCCGGCGCGCACGGAAGCGACCGGTCTCTCCACCCAGTCCCTCGATCACGGCGGCCGCGCGCGGTTCGATCGGATACCCCACCAGCGCATGCGTGCCGGCGCTCTCGGCAGTGAGCTCGGCCGTCCGCCGGTCTACCGCGTACGCGCGGGTCAGACGCTCTGCGATCACCGAGCGGCAGACGTTGCCACTGCAGACGAAGAGAATGTGCACGCGGGCACTCTAGCGACCGCGGGAACCACCGATTCATCGCGTAATCGCAGTTCACCGCCGGTCCACTCCCCGTTCAGCTGCCCCTGGGCCCCGGTTCATGCTTCACGACCGCGCATACTCGGTGCGTCCTTCCGACCTGGATGTTCACCCGTGGGATGATCGACGGTATGGCCGCACCACTCCCGCTCGATCCGATCGCCGAAGCCCACCGTCAGTGGATCGCCCACGGCTGGGGTGAGGTTGCGGACGGCATGGCCGCCGTGACGTCGGTGATGCGGGCCCAGCAGATCATGATGGCGCGCGTGGAGGAGGTCCTCAAACCGTTCGGTCTGACCTTCGCGCGCTACGAACTGCTCACCCTGCTGCATTTCACCAAGTCGGGTGCCCTTCCGATGGCCAAGGCGAGCGCGCGGTTGCAGGTGCACCCCACCAGCGTCACCAACGCCGTGGACCGGCTCGAAACCGCCGGACTGGTGCGCCGTACCCCGCATCCGACCGACCGGCGGGCGACGTTGGTCGAGCTCACCGACGAGGGGCGCACCCTCGCGGTCGAAGCGACCGAGAAGCTCAATGCGGAGGTCTTCGCGCGGCCGGGCATTGCCGACGACCAGATCGAGCCGCTCCTGCGCATCCTCTCCGGAATGCGCCATGACGCAGGTGATTTCGATACCGGCGGTGCTCCCACCAAGTGGTAGACGAATGCAGCAGGGCCGCCCCGACGGGGCGGCCCTGCTGCATCTCGACGTCGGGGACGGCCGACGTCAGGCGTGCTTGAACTCCGGCGTCCGCTTCTCCACGAAGGCGGCCATGCCTTCCTTCTGATCGGCGGTCGCGAATGTCGAATGGAACACCCGCCGTTCGAATTTCACTCCCTCGGCCAGAGTGGTCTCGAAGGAGCGGTTGACCGCTTCCTTCGCCATCATCGCGACGGGCAACGACATCGAGGCGATGGTCGTGGCGGCTTCGAGCGCGACGTCGAACAGTTCGGCGGCGGGCACGATCCGCGAGACGAGGCCCGCACGTTCGGCTTCCTCGGCATCCATGTTGCGACCGGTCAGGCACATGTCCATGGCCTTCGCCTTGCCCACGGCACGGGTGAGCCGTTGCGAGCCACCGATACCCGGAATGACACCGAGTTTGATCTCGGGCTGGCCGAATCTGGCCGTGTCGGAGGCGATGATGAAATCGCACAGCATCGCCAGTTCGCAACCACCGCCGAGCGCGTAACCGGACACGGCGGCGATGATCGGCGTGCGGGCCGACGACAGTCGATCCCATTGGGAGAACAGATCTTCCGCGTATACCTCGGAGTACGACTTGGGCGCCATCTCTTTGATGTCGGCGCCCGCGGCGAACGCTCTCTCGGATCCGGTGAGCAGGATCGCGCCGATCTCGGTGTCGGCGTCGAGTTCCTCGACGGCCGCGACCACTTCGCGCATCAACTGGCTGTTGAGCGCGTTCAGCGCCTTCGGCCGGTTGAGCGTGATGATGCCGACCCGACCCTTGCGGTCGAGCAGGATGGTCTCGAACTCACTCACTTGGTGTCCTCTTCGGTCGAGCGGTTACGGATGTCGGTGATGATCGCGGAGAAATCCAGGCCGCCGTTGCCACTCTCGTTGAACCGGTGGTAGAGCTCGGCGGCACGCAGCCCGAGCTCGGCTTCGACTCCGTTCGCCCGCAGCGCGTTCGCGGCCAGACCGAGATCCTTGTCCATCAACGCCGCGGCGAATCCCGGCTGGTAGTCGTTGTTCGCCGGGGTGGTCGGAACAGGACCGGGGACAGGGCAGTTGCTCGTCAGGGCCCAGCACTGCCCCGATGCGTTGGAGGCGACGTCGAACAGTGCCTGATTGTCGAGGCCGAGTTTCTCCCCGAGCACGAACGCCTCACTGATCGCGATCATCGAGATTCCGAGGATCATGTTGTTGCAGATCTTCGCGGCCTGGCCGTTGCCGGATCCGCCGCAGTGCACGATCTTGCGTCCCATGGCCTCGAGCAGTGGCTGCGCGGTCGCGAAGTCCTCCTCGGAGCCACCGACCATGAACGCGAGGGTACCGGCGGCGGCGCCGGCGACTCCGCCGGAGACCGGCGCGTCGACCGCGCGATGCCCGGCCGCACGGGCGCGCTCCGCGGCCTCACGGGCATCGGCGACATCGATGGTGGAACTGTCGACGAACAGTGTGTTCGGCTTCGCCGCCGGCAGGATCTCGTCGTACAGGCCGAGGACGAGCTTGCCGTTCGGCAGCATGGTGACGACGACGTCGGCGCCCTGCACGGCCTCGACCGCCGTTGCGGCGACGGTGATGCCGTCCGCTGTCGCCTGCTCCTGCGCGGCGGGGACCGGGTCGAATCCGGTGACCGGGTAGCCCGCCTTGACCAGGTTCGCGGCCATCGGCCCGCCCATGTGTCCGAGGCCGAGGAACGCCACAGTGGGTGAAGTGCTCATCTATCGGTCTCCTTCGGTGCGGCGAGCCCGAGTTCGAGTTCGCCGAGCGGCTGGAAGTAGGCGTCGATGTCGGCATCGGTGACATCGGCCAGCGTGGCCGGAACCCAGGCGGGGTTGCGGTCCTTGTCCACCACCTGCGCGCGGATACCTTCGACGAGGTCGTGCGAGCGCAGCGACGCGAGCGAGACGCGGTACTCCTCGTTCAGGACCTCTTCGAGGGATCCGAGCTGCCGGGCGTGCCGCAGCGACCGCAAGGTCACCTTCAGCGCGACCGGGGACTTGCCGAGGATCTGCTCGGCGGCGGCATGCGCTTCGGGAACATCGCTGCTGCGGAGCCGCTCGACGATCTCGTCGACGGTGTCGGCCGAATACGCCTCGTCGATCCAGGCGCGCTGGGCCAGCAGATCCGATTCGGGTGCCGGCTGCGCATACTCGGCGAGTGCCTCGTCGACCGTTCCGGATTCGAGTGCCGCAACGAACTTGCCGAGCGCCTCGGACGGCACGAAATGGTCGGCGAATCCGAGCGCGATCGCGTCGCCGGCCTTCATGCGCCCGGTGGTGAGCGCGATGTGCGTGCCGAGTTCGCCGGGGGCACGGGAGAGGAGATAGGTGCCGCCGACGTCGGGGACGAATCCGATTCCGGTCTCCGGCATCGCGAGAGACGAGCGCTCGGTGACGATCCGGACGTTGCCGTGCGCTGCGATGCCGATGCCACCGCCCATGACGATGCCGTCCATGATCGCGACGTACGGCTTGGGGTAGCGCCCGATCGCGGCGTTGAGGACGTACTCGTCGCGCCAGAACTCCTGCGATCCGGTACCGCCGTCGCGGGCGTCGTGGTAGATCGAGACGATGTCGCCGCCGGCGCACAGGCCGCGCTCCCCTGACCCGGTGAGCACGACGGCGCGGACCGAGTCGTCGCCCGACCATGCGCTCAGCGCGTCGGCCATGGCCTGCACCATGGAGTGGTTGAGCGCGTTGATGGCCTTCGGCCGGTTCAGCGTGATCCGCCCCAGACCACCGCTCACGTCGATGAGGACTTCGGGTTCCTGCCCGGTCATGCCGCTCCTGTCTGCGCCGCGGCCACCACGCTCCGCGCGACGACCACCCGCATGATCTCGTTGGTGCCTTCCAGGATCTGGTGTACGCGAAGATCGCGCACGATCTTCTCGATCCCGTACTCGGCAAGATAGCCGTAGCCACCGTGCAGTTGCAGCGCGTCGTTGGCCACCTCGAAACCGGCGTCCGTCGCGAAGCGCTTGGCCATCGCACACAGTTCGACCACATCGTCGGTACCCTCGTCGAGCGCATCGGCCGCGCGCCAGAGCAGCGTGCGGGCGGCCTCGAGTTCGGTGCGCATGTCGGCGAGGCGGAACTGCAGGGCCTGCGAGTCGAGCAGCCGATCGCCGAAGGCCTTGCGTTCGGCGAGGTAGGCGACCGTCCGGTCGAGGGCGGTCTGTCCGCCGCCGACCGAGCACGCCGCGATGTTGATGCGACCGCCGTTGAGCCCGTGCATCGCGATGCGGAATCCGCCACCCTCCTGCCCGAGCAGATTCTCCGCGGGCACCCGGGCTCCGTCGAAGACGACCTGCCGCGTGGGTTGCGCGTTCCAGCCCATCTTCTTCTCGTTGGCGCCGAACGACAAGCCCGGGGTGTCCTTCGGGACGATGAACGCGGAGATGCCGCGCGGTCCCGGTTCGCCGGTGCGGGCCATCACGACGTACACGTCGGACGTGCCGGCGCCGGAGATGAACTGCTTGACACCGGTGAGTACGTACTCGTCGCCGTCCCGCACGGCCTTCGTGCTCAGCGCCGCGGCGTCGGAGCCGGCGCCCGGTTCGGTGAGGCAGTAGCTGCCGAGTTGCTCCATCGAGCACAGGCCCGGTGCCCAGCGATGGCGCTGTTCGTCGGTACCGAACTTGTCGATCATCCACGTGACCATGTTGTGGATGGAGATGTACGCGGCGATGGACGGGCAGCCCTTGGCCAGTTCCTCGAAGATGCGGACCGAGTCGAGGCGTCGCAGCCCCGACCCGCCCACATCCTCGCGGACGTAGATGCCGCCCATGCCGAGTGCCGCGGCCTTACGCAGCACATCGACCGGAAAGTGCTTGGACTGGTCCCATTCCACCGCATTGGGCGCCAGGTACTCGGTGGCGAAGTCGCGGGCGGTGTCGCGGATCGCCCGGTCGTCGTCGGTGAGGATGAACATCGAGGTCCGCCTAGTCCATCGTGGGGATGACGAAGTGGTCGGTGTCGCTGACGTGGGCTCCCTCGAGGTCACCCTCCTTGACACCGGACGGCCAGCGCTGCGTGACGGTCTTGGTCTTGGTGTAGAAGCGGAATGCGTCCGGGCCGTGCTGGTTGAGGTCGCCGAAGCCCGAGGCCTTCCAGCCGCCGAAGGTGAAGTACGCGATCGGCACCGGAATCGCGACGTTGACGCCCACCATGCCGACCTCGACGCGGGCGGTGAAGTCGCGGGCCGTGTCACCGTCGCGGGTGAAGATCGCGACGCCGTTGCCGTACTCGTGCTCGGTCGGCAGGCGCAGGGCCTCCTCGTAGTCGCGTGCGCGCACGACGATCAGCACCGGGCCGAAGATCTCTTCCTTGTAGATCGACATGTCGGTGGTGACCTTGTCGAACAGGGTCGCGCCGGAGAAGAAGCCACCCTCGTTGCCCTCGAGAACGAATCCGCGTCCGTCGACGACGAGTTCGGCGCCTTCCTCGACACCCTGAGCGATGTAGCCGTGGACGCGGTCGCGCGCGGCGGCGGTCACCAGCGGACCGAAGTCGGCCTTCTCGTCGAAGCTCGTGCCGATGCGCAGTTCGGCGATGCGCTCCTGAAGCTTGGCCACGAGCCGGTCGGCGGTCTCCTCCCCGACTGGCACGGCAACCGACAGCGCCATGCAGCGCTCACCGGCCGAGCCGTAGGCGGCACCGACGAGTGCGTCCGCGACCTGGTCGAGGTCGGCGTCGGGCATGATGACCGCGTGGTTCTTCGCACCGCCGAAGCACTGCGCGCGCTTGCCGTTCTTCGCGGCGGTCTCGTAGATGTACTGGGCGATCGGGGTGGAGCCGACGAAGCCGAGTGCCTTGACCCGAGGATCGTCGAGCAGGACGTCGACGGCTTCCTTGTCGCCGTTGACGACGTTGAACACGCCTGCGGGCAGACCGGCCTCGAGGAACAGCTCGGCCAGGCGCAGCGGCACCGAGGGGTCGCGCTCGGACGGCTTGAGGACGAATGCGTTGCCGGCGACGAGAGCGGGGCCGGCCTTCCACAGCGGGATCATGGCCGGGAAGTTGAACGGGGTGATGCCCGCGACGACGCCGAGCGGCTGACGCATCGAGTACACGTCGATGCCGGTGCCGGCAGAGTTGGTGTACTCGCCCTTGAGCAGGTGCGGAGCGCCGAGGGCTACCTCGACGACCTCGAGGCCGCGCTGGATGTCGCCCTTCGCGTCGGGGATCGTCTTGCCGTGCTCGCTCGACAGCAGCCGGGCCAGCTCGTCCATGTTGTCCTGGGCGAGCTGCAGGAACCTCATCAGCACGCGGGCCCGCTTCTGCGGGTTCCACGATGCCCATTCCTTCTGTGCCACTTCGGCATTGGCGATGACTGCCTCGACTTCGGCGCGCGTCGCGAGCGGGACGCGCGCCTGGACCTCACCGGTGTTGGGGTCGAAGACATCGGCGAAGCGGCCGGACGTACCGGAAACGTGCTTGCCGCCGACGAAGTGGGTGAGTTCTCGAACGCTCATGTCCGACCGCGTCCGTTACTGAGAGTGGTGTGGGGTCACTGGATGCAGTCGGG
>NZ_JAUZMZ010000099.1:0-18155 GCF_036327435.1 Rhodococcus chondri
GTCGGGCTCGGTGAGGGCGCCGACGACCTCGCACCCTTCGAACCCGGAGCGTTCGTGGACGCACTCCTCGGCTGAAAACTCCGTCCCGCTCGGCCTCGACAGCGGGCCGAGCGACACTCCGGCGGTCCGAAACAGGGACGAAACACAGACCGGTTTTTCGTTCACTCCGACGAAACGCGGCGGCGCCTCCGCCGAAACATCTCCGCAGCAAGCTTTCCCCAACGACGCGCTGACCGGCGCGACCTACAGGGAGGTTGCAAGTGGAGGAAGTGGTGAACACCGGCGACGCGGCATGGATGCTCATGGCGGCATCGCTCGTGCTGTTGATGACCCCGGGTCTGGCGTTCTTCTACGGTGGCATGTCGCGCGCCAAGTCCGTCCTGAACATGATGATGATGTCGTTCGGTGCAATGGCCGTGATCGCCGTCATCTACGTGTTGTGGGGCTGGTCGATGTCCTACGGCACGGAGAGCGTCGGCGGAATCTTCGCGAACCCGTTCGAGATGTTCGGCCTCCAGGGCGCGATCTACGACGACGAGGGCGGTTTCCTGCCCGGACTGGGTAACTACCCGCAGATCATCGACATCGGGTTCCAGGTGACGTTCGCGATCATCACCACCGCGCTGATCAGCGGTGCTCTGTCCGAGCGCGTGAAGTTCGGCACCTGGATGGTGTTCGCCGGTGTGTGGGTCACCCTCGCGTACTTCCCGCTCGCCCACATGGTCTGGGGTGGCGGTCTGCTGTCCGGCTCCGAGGACGGTCTCGCCGCGAAGCTCTTCGGCACCGTGGAGGACGGTGTCGGCGGGCTGGTCGCCGCGGTGGCGCCGATCGACTTCGCGGGCGGCACCGTGGTGCACATCAACGCCGGTGTCGCGGCCTTCGTGCTCGCGCTCATCATCGGAAAGCGCACCGGCTTCGGCAAGACCGCCTTCCGGCCGCACAACCTGCCGTTCGTGATGCTCGGTGCCGCTCTGCTGTGGTTCGGCTGGTTCGGTTTCAACGCCGGTTCCGCCTTCGCCGCAGACGGTGTCGCCGGTCTGGCCTGGGTCAACACCACCACCTCCACCGCCTCCGCGATCCTGGGCTGGCTCCTCACCGAGCGCATCCGCGACGGCAAGGGCACGAGCCTCGGTGCCGCGTCGGGTGCGGTCGCCGGCCTGGTCGCGATCACCCCCGCAGCCGGTTCGCTGAGCCCGGTCGGTTCGATCGCCCTCGGTGTCGTCGCCGGCATCCTGTCCGCCCTCGCGGTCGGTCTCAAGTACAAGTTCGGTTACGACGACTCGCTCGACGTGGTCGGCGTGCACCTCGTGTCCGGCCTGTGGGGCACCGTTGCGATCGGTTTCCTCGGCACCGAGACCGGATTGTTCTACGGTGGCGACTACAAGCAGTTGGTCGTCCAGATCCTGATCGCGCTCGCCGCACTGGTGTTCACCGGAATTGTCACCGCTGTGATCGCGTTCGCGCTCCGGCCGATGGGCTGGCGCGTGACCGAAGAGGAGGAGGCCCGCGGCATCGACGAAGCCGAGCATGCGGAATCCGCATACGATTTCGCCACGGCTCTCAAGTGAGAAGGCCACGGGTTACAACACCGGAAACAGTGGGCAGTGATGACAACGGCCAGTGGGCACTCGGAAGGATGAGGAAATGAAGCTGATCACGGCAATCGTCAAGCCGTTCACCCTCGAAGACGTCAAGGCCGGTCTCGAACAGGCAGGTGTGCTGGGGATGACCGTCAGCGAAGTGCAGGGTTACGGCCGGCAGAAGGGACACACCGAGGTCTACCGCGGCGCCGAGTACTCCGTCGATTTCGTACCGAAGGTCCGTGTCGAGGTCGTCGTGGACGATTCTGCTGTGGACAAGGTCGTCGAGACGATCGTGGAGGCTTCCCGCACGGGCAAGATCGGTGACGGCAAGGTCTGGGTGACTCCCGTGGAGGGGGTGATCCGGGTACGCACCGGAGAACGAGGCACGGATGCACTCTGACCCCCAGGGGTCCGGAACTCGAGGCCCTGGCCCCGCCCACTCGGCGGGACCGGGGCCCTCGGTGTCTTCCGGACAGAAATCCGGCCGATCGGACATCTCCGGCGGTGCCGCCGTCGATCTGGCGCTCGCCCGCGACCAACTTCTCTCCGGTGCCGGTCGCAATCGTCGCCTCGACACCGTCAGCCTGCGACATGCCCTCGTCGACCTGCACGAGTTCTGGCTCGCCACGAAAGGTGCCGAGCTCGGTATCAGGCACGACTGCGGATTCGCGATCGTGGCGGTCGGGGGCCTCGGCCGGCGCGAGATGCTGCCGTACTCCGATCTCGATCTGATCCTGCTGCACGACGACATGGATCCCGCGATCGTGTCGTCGGTGGCCGACCGCCTCTGGTACCCGCTGTGGGACGCCCACATCAAGCTCGACCACAGCGTCCGCACCGTTCCGCAGGCGCTGCAGGTCGCAGCGCACGACCTGACCGCGGCGCTCGGCATGCTCGAGGCGCGCCACATCGCCGGGGACATCGAACTCAGCAACCTGCTCGTCGGCGGTGTTCGCCGGCAGTGGCGCACCGGAATCCGGAACCGATTCGACGAACTCATCGACATGACCGAGACCCGCTGGCAGCGCAACGGTCAGATCGCGCACCGAGCGGAACCGGATCTCAAGAGCGGTCGCGGCGGGCTGCGGGACGTACAGCTGCTCAACGCGCTGTCCGTCGCGCAGCTCACCGACGGCATGCCGGGCCTCGGGCCCGAGGTCCCCGGGGGCGGCCTCGCCGCGGCGCACCGCAGGCTTCTCGACGTGCGGACGGAGTTGCATCGCGTCGCACGTCGCCCCCGCGACCAGTTGCGAGCGCAGGACGCCGACGAGATCGGTGCGGCTCTGCGGATCGGTGATCGGTTCGATCTCGCACGGGTGCTCACCGAATCGGCGCGCACCGTCAGTTACTCGGTGGAGGTCGGCATCCGCACCGCCGGCAATTCGCTGCCGCGCAGAGGTTTGTCGCGCCTGCGGCGGGGGCCGGTACGCCGGCCTCTGGACGAGGGTGTCGTCGAGCACGGGGGAGAGGTCGCCCTCGCCCGGGACGCGCATCCGCGCCGGGACCCGGGTCTGATCACCCGGGTGGCGGCCGCCGCCGCGCAGGCCGGTCTCCCGATTTCCGCGGCCACGTTGACGAGACTGGCGGACAACGCCCCCGAACTGCGCGAACCGTGGCCGCGGGCGGCATTGAACGATCTTCTCGTGCTCCTCGGTTCGGGGCGTCGCGCCGTCGATGTCATCGAGGCGCTCGATCGCACCGGGCTGTGGGGTCGTCTGCTCCCCGAATGGGGCGCGGTGCGGGATCTGCCTCCGCGCGATGCCGTCCACATGTGGACGGTGGACCGTCATCTCGTGGAAACGGCGGTGTATGCGAGCGAGCTCACCACGCGCGTCGCCCGGCCGGACCTGCTCGTGCTCGGTGCGCTTCTGCACGACATCGGCAAGGGGCGCGGGGGCGATCACAGCGTGGTCGGTGCGGAAATCGCGACCCGGATCGGTCGCCGAATGGGCATGTGGCCGTCCGACCTGGCGTTGCTCACGGCGATGGTGCGTCATCATCTGCTGTTGCCGCACACCGCGACCCGACGCGACCTGGATGATCCGGACACCGTCGCCGCGGTCGTCGACACCCTCGGAGGCGACCCGCTCCTCCTCGAGCTCCTGCACGCGCTCGCGGAGGCCGATTCGCTGGCCACCGGCCCCGGCGTGTGGGGGGACTGGAAGGCGTCGCTCATCCGGGAGCTGGTCCGTCGCTGCCGGATGATGATGGCCGGTGAGGAGCTTCCGCATCCGGATCCGATCGATCCGGAGCTGGCTCGTGTCGCGTCCGCCGGGGTGGTGCACGTGGCGCTCGAGCCGAGGGACGACGGGCGCAGCCTGAATGCGACTGTGGTGGCACCGGACGAACCGGGAGTCCTCGCCGATACCGCGGGAGTACTGGCGTTGCACGGCCTGCGCGTGTTGTCGGCGTCGATCGGCTCGTACGCCGGCAACACCGTCAACACGTTCGTGGTGATTCCGCGGTTCGGGGCGCCACCGGCCGCCGAGTTGTTGCGGCAGGAGCTGATGCGGGCGCGGTCGGGCGACCTCGATCTACTCGCCGAGCTCGACGCGAAGGACCGGGCCGCTCGTGAGGGAAGGCTGCCGGAACGTCCCGAGCAGGCCGTGCCCGGAACCTACTCGCAGGCACCCCCGCGACTGATCTGGTTCGACGCGTCCGATCCGGGGCAGGTCCTGCTCGAGCTGCGCGCCGAGGACCGGATCGGGTTGCTGTGCCGGCTCGCCGACGCCTTCGAGCGGGCCGGGGCAGACGTGCGGTGGGCGCGGGTGACGACTCTCGGAACGACCGTCGTCGACGCTTTCTGTGTCGACCCGAGAGGCGCCGACACCAAGGCCGCGCGGGAACGTCTCGAACAGGCGCTGCTCGCGGTGCTGCCCGCCACCGAACCGGAGAAACCCGCCGACACGGCGTGAACGACGGTGGCCGCTCGGCCGTGTCGGGCGGCCACCCTCGATGCGCGACGGGCGCGAGCGGCTACCCTGGTTTGCAGAACTGTCCGCATCTTCGTCAGAACCCAGGAGCGCATTCGGTGTTCGAATCCCTTTCCGACAGGTTGACAGGGGTCCTGAAGGACCTGCGCGGCAAGGGGCGCTTGTCCGACGCCGACATCGACGCCACCTGCCGTGAGATCCGGCTGGCCCTGCTCGAGGCCGACGTCGCGTTGCCTGTGGTGCGCTCGTTCATCAAGAAGATCAAGGAACGCGCCAAGGGCGCCGAGGTCCACGGCGCGCTCAATCCGGCACAGCAGGTCGTCAAGATCGTCAACGAGGAACTCGTCGGCATTCTCGGCGGCGAGACCCGGCGACTGCGGTTCGCGAAGAACCCGCCGACGGTGATCATGCTCGCCGGCCTGCAGGGCGCCGGCAAGACGACCCTGGCCGGCAAGCTGGCGAAGTGGCTCGCCGGGCAGGGGCATACTCCGATGCTCGTGGCCTGCGACCTTCAGCGCCCGGGCGCCGTCACCCAGTTGCAGGTGGTCGGTGAACGGGCCGGCGTGACGGTGTTCGCGCCGCATCCCGGCACTTCGATCGGTGGTGGCGAGAACGCGCTCGGTGTCACGGCCGCCGACCCCATCGAGGTCGCGCAGCAGGGCATCGCCGAGGCGAAGAACAAGCAGTACGACGTGGTCATCGTCGACACCGCCGGTCGTCTGGGTATCGACGAGGCGCTGATGGCGCAGGCCGCGGGCATCCGCGACGCCGTGCAGCCCGACGAGACCTTGTTCGTCCTCGACGCGATGATCGGCCAGGACGCAGTGAGCACGGCCGAAGCGTTCCGGGAGGGCGTCGGTTTCACCGGTGTCGTGCTCACCAAGCTCGACGGTGACGCTCGCGGTGGTGCGGCGCTCAGCGTCCGAGAACTCACCGGCCAGCCGATCCTGTTCGCATCCACGGGCGAGAAGCTCGAGGACTTCGACGTCTTCCACCCCGAGCGGATGGCCAGCCGCATTCTCGGCATGGGCGATGTGCTCACCCTGATCGAGCAGGCCGAGCAGGTCTTCGACGCCGAGCAGGCCGAGAAGACCGCGTCCCGGATCGGTTCGGGCGAGCTGACCCTCGAGGACTTCCTCGAACAGATGATGGCCGTCCGGAAGATGGGCCCCATTGCGAATCTGCTGGGCATGCTCCCCGGTGCCGGCCAGATGAAAGACGCGCTGGCGGGTGTCGACGAGAAGCAGCTCGACCGGATCCAGGCGATCATCCGCGGCATGACTCCGGCCGAGCGGGCCAACCCCAAGATCATCAACGGGTCGCGCCGGCTCCGGATCGCCAACGGCTCGGGTGTGAAGGTGTCCGACGTCAACCAGCTCGTCGACCGGTTCTTCGAGGCCCGCAAGATGATGGCGGCGATGGCCGGACAGATGGGTATGCCCGGAGCGCGTAAGCAGCAGCGCTCGAAGAAGGGCAAGAAAGGCAAGAAGGGCGGTCGCGGTCCGACTCCACCGAGGGTCAAGGGCGGTCTGCCCGGCGGGATGCCCGCCGGATTCCCGGGCATGGGCGGGATGCCGGACCTGTCCAAGATGCCCAAGGGCCTCGACGAGCTGCCCCCGGGTCTCGAGGGCTTCGACCTGTCGAAGCTCAAGCTGCCCAAGAACTAGATCCCGCAATGGCCGGTTTCGTCCTGGCTCGGGGATCTGGCAGAATGGACCGCTGTCGTCGCATCCGGTTACGTACCGCGCGACGGTCACAGGATAGAGGCAAAACCGGGCGTGCCAGAAGGGCGCGCCGTCCGAATTGCACGTGACAAGCGCCCTCGCGCGCCCGAAGGAGAACAGCAGTGGCTGTCAAGATCAAGCTCACCCGTCTCGGCAAGATCCGTAACCCGCAGTACCGCATCGTGATTGCGGACTCGCGCACTCGCCGCAACGGTCGGGCGATCGAGACCATCGGCAAGTACCACCCCAAGGAGGAGCCCTCGCTCATCGAGGTCGACTCCGAGCGTGCGCAGTACTGGCTGAATGTCGGCGCGCAGCCGACCGAGCCGGTTCTGAACCTGCTCAAGATCACCGGTGACTGGCAGAAGTTCAAGGGCCTGCCCGGCACCGAAGGCACCCTTCGCGTGAAGGAAGCCAAGCCGTCCAAGCTCGAGCTGTTCCAGGCCGCCCTCGCGCAGGCCGAGAACGAGCCGGCCGCCGAGGCCATCACGCCCAAGAAGAAGAAGGCAGCGAAGGAAGAGGCTGTCGAGGCTCCCGCCGAGTCCACCGAGGCTGCCGAGTAATGAGTGCCGTTGTCGCCGATGCCGTCGAGCATCTCGTTCGTGGAATCGTCGCCAATCCCGACGACGTGCGTGTCGAGCTGATGACCGGCCGTCGGGGACGCACCGTCGAAGTCCACGTCAATCCCGAGGACCTCGGCAAGGTCATCGGCCGCGGTGGTCGCACCGCGACCGCGCTGCGCACCCTCGTCACCGGTATCGGTGGCCGGGGGATCCGGGTCGACGTCGTCGACACCGATCAGTAGGCGCGTCGCAGTGGAGCTCGTGGTCGGTCGTGTGGCCAAAGCGCACGGCATCAAGGGTGAACTGGTCGTCGAGGTTCGCACCGACGAACCCGATGAGCGTTTCGCCGTCGGTGCCGTGCTGCGTGGCCGCAAGCCCCGCGAGCAGGATCTGAAGAGCTACACGGTAGAAGCCGCCCGGGAACATTCCGGGCGGCTTCTGCTGCGCCTCGAAGGTGTCGACGATCGGTCCGCCGCGGACGCCATGCGTGGTGTGCTGTTCCTCGTCGACAGTGCCGAACTTCCGCCCTCCGACGACCCCGACGAGTTCTACGACCACGAACTCGAGGGGCTCACGGTTCGGATCGTCGCCGGCAGGCCGGACGGCGGAACCGAGGTCGGCACAGTCCGTGAGGTGCTGCACACGGCCGCGGGCGAACTGCTCGCGATCCGTCGTGCGGAATCGGAGCGCGCCGAGTTGCTCGTCCCGTTCGTCACCGACATCGTGCCGACCGTGTCGGTCGCCGACGGGATCATCGAGATCGACCCGCCCGAGGGGCTTCTCGACCCCGATTTCGGTGAGCCGCCGAAGCCGCCGAAGCCGGTGAAATCGGGAAACGATAAGGGAGACAAGTAGTCCGTGCGGCTCGACGTCGTCACCATCTTCCCCGAATACCTCGAGCCGCTGCGTGCTGCGCTGCTCGGCAAGGCCATCGACAAGGGACTGATCTCCGTGCATGTCCACAATCTGCGCGACTGGACGCACGACGTGCACAAGGCGGTCGACGACTCGCCGTACGGTGGCGGTCCCGGGATGGTCATGAAACCGACCGTGTGGGGTCCGGCTCTCGACGACGTCCTGTCCGAACCCGACGGCCACACCGATCCCGAGACCTTGCTCGTCGTGCCCACCCCGGCCGGTCGCCGATTCGACCAGGCCACCGCGCAACGTTGGTCGGCCGAGAAGCGCATCGTGTTCGCGTGCGGTCGATACGAGGGCATCGATCAGCGGGTCTTCGACGACGCCGCCCGTCGCGTGCGTGTCGAAGAGGTCAGCATCGGTGACTACGTTCTCATCGGTGGTGAGGTCGCGGTGCTCGTCATGGTCGAGGCCGTCGTCCGGCTGCTTCCCGGCGTACTCGGCAATCAGCAATCCCACCAAGAGGATTCGTTCTCGGACGGTTTGCTCGAAGGCCCGAGTTACACCCGTCCCGCCACGTGGCGCGACCTCGACGTGCCGGCTGTTCTGCTGTCGGGAGACCACGGCAAGGTGGAGCAGTGGCGCCGCGAGCAGTCGCTGATCCGCACTCGGGAACGTCGACCGGACCTGTTGCCGGGCAACGAATTCGCTCCCGACTGACCGGGCCGCTCACTCGTCGGCGGTACCGCCGAACACCGCCTCCACCACAGCGGTCATCGTGTCGCGGGCGTGCTGTGCGCTCTCGTCGCCGGTGACGTCGTGCAATGCGGTATCGGGCAGGAACCACTCCTCCCGTCCGGAATCCTCCCCGTACGTCACGGCTTCACGCGACAACACGGCCACCACATAGCGGTGATCCTCGCCGAAGAACCCGGTGGAAAGGTGGATCCACTGCTCGTCGAGGCAGCACATCCATCCCTGCTTGACACCGGGATCGGTGGCCGCGGGCAACCCGTCCGGTAGCCCGAAGCGCTGGTCGTACCCGTCCGTACCGGCCGGAGTGAAATTCATCAGGTGCCCGACGAGGCGGGCGGTTGCCTCGTCGTCGAGACCGCTGTCGCCGCTGAGCAGAGCGTCGTACCAGGTGAGCAGGTCGGAGGCGGTCGTCGTGGTGTTCCACCAGCCGTTCGCCGGCGCGGTGGTTCCCGTGAGGGAGTGCCGCTCGACCACCCGGTCGACGATCTCCGGACCTCCGTGTCGTTCCCACAGCAGACCGGCCGCGGAATCGTCCGACGACCGCAGCATGTGCTCGATCAGGTCGTAGTCCTCGGCGGTGAGGGTGATGTCGCCGAGGCCCTCCCGAAACAGGACATCGTCGGCGATGAAGAGCTTGACCACCGACGCCGTCTCGATCGACTCGTCGGTACCACCTATGGTCCGCGCTCCCGTGTCGCGATCGAGCACGGCGAAGGTGACGTGCGCTCCGCGCTCGGCGGCGGCCTCGGTCGCTGTGGCGATCCGCTCGCCGAGTCCCGACATCTCGATCGGTGATGTCGCGGCGGCCTGCACAGCGAGGCCCGACCCCGCGCCCGCCGGTATGCACGACGCACCAACGGCGGGCGCCGCGCATGCCACCACCGTCGCTGCGACGAACAGCAACGCCATTTTCGGCCGTGCGCGGCCGCGACGACCCGGGGTCATCTCATACTCCTGTATTCCATTGTGCGACGTACCGCGACCGAGCGCCCCCGCGCGGGATCTCGGACGCACAACACTGTGGCGCCCGGGGAACCACAGCAGAATAAAGGTAGGGTCGATCGTCGTGATCACCGAACTCGACACCGTGAACCGGCGCATCGCCGACGAACTCGACGTCCGCGAGAATCAGGTGGCTGCGGCGGTGGACCTGCTCGACGGCGGCGCGACAGTGCCGTTCATCGCGCGCTACCGCAAGGAGGTCACCGGCGGACTCGACGACGCCCAGCTGCGCACCCTCGAAGAACGTCTGCGCTATCTCCGTGAACTCGACGAGCGCCGCGTCGCGATCCTCGAATCCATCGATGGTCAGGGCAAACTCGACGACACCCTGCGTGGGCAGATCATGCTCGCCGAGACCAAGGCCCGGCTCGAAGACATCTACCTGCCCTACAAGACGAAGCGGCGCACCAAGGCGCAGATCGCTCGCGAGGCCGGTCACGAACCGGTCGCCGACGCTCTCATCGGCGATCCCACCACCGACCCCGCGCAGTACACCACCGAACAGCTCGACGGTGCCCGCGCGATCCTCGTCGAACGGTTCGCGGAAGATCCCGACCTCGTCGGCGAACTCCGCGACGCGATGTGGAGCCGCGGTTGCCTGAAGTCGGCTGTGCGACCCGGAAAGGAAGCCGACGGCGCCAAGTTCGCCGACTATTTCGAGTTCTCCGAGCCGTTCACCGACCTGCCGTCCCACCGCATCCTCGCGGTGCTGCGCGGCGAGAAGGAAGAAGTGCTCAGCCTGTCGCTGAGCCCGGACATCGAAGAACCGGAGCCGGGTGAACGGACGTACTACGAGGGCCGCATCGCTACCCGATTCGGGATCGCCGACGAGGGCCGGCCCGCCGACAAGTGGCTGCTCGACACCGTCCGGTGGGCATGGCGGACCAAACTGCAGGTGTCGCTCGGGATCGACACCCGGATGAGGCTGCGGCAGTCCGCCGAGAAGGACGCGGTCGACGTGTTCGCCGCCAACCTCCGCGACCTGCTGCTCGCTGCACCCGCCGGCACCCGGCCCACGATGGGCCTGGACCCGGGTTTCCGCACCGGCACCAAGGTGGCCGTAGTCGACGCCACCGGCAAAGTGGTCGACCACGCCACCATCTACCCGCACCAGCCGCACAACAAGTGGGACCAGTCGCTCGCGACACTGGCGAAACTTGTCGCCGAGCACGGCGTGGAACTGATCGCGATCGGTAACGGAACGGCCTCCCGCGAAACGGACGCGCTCGCCACCGAACTCATCACCGAATCGGGAGCGGCGAACCTGACGAAGATCGTGGTGTCCGAAGCCGGCGCGTCGGTGTACTCGGCCTCTGCCTACGGGTCGCAAGAACTGCCCGACCTCGACGTCTCGATCCGGGGCGCCGTGTCGATCGCGCGGCGACTGCAGGATCCGCTCGCGGAGCTGGTCAAGATCGACCCCAAGTCCATCGGCGTCGGCCAGTACCAGCACGACATCTCCGAAACCCTGCTGGCGCGCTCGCTCGGCGCTGTCGTCGAGGATGCGGTCAACGCGGTCGGTGTCGACGTCAACACCGCGTCGGTACCGTTGCTGTCGCGGGTATCGGGCATCACGGCTTCACTCGCAGAGAGCATCGTCGCCCACCGCGACCAGAACGGCCCGTTCGGCACACGGCGCGCCCTCAAGGACGTGGCCAGGCTCGGCCCGAAGGCGTTCGAGCAATGCGCCGGGTTCCTCCGGATTCCCAACGGTGGTGATCCGCTCGATTCGTCCGCGGTGCACCCCGAGGCGTACCCGGTGGTGCGCCGCATCGTCGAGCGCAGCGGCACCGCGGTCCGAGAGTTGATCGGCAACACCGGTGCGCTGCGGTCGCTGCGACCACAGGAGTTCGTCGACGACAAGTTCGGTCTGCCCACCGTCACCGACATCATCAGCGAACTCGAGAAACCGGGACGCGACCCCCGCCCCGAATTCAAGACCGCGACGTTCGCCGCGGGAATCGAGAAGGTCACCGATCTGCAGCCCGGCATGGTGCTCGAAGGTGTGGTCACCAACGTCGCCGCGTTCGGCGCGTTCGTCGATGTGGGGGTGCACCAGGACGGTCTCGTGCACGTGTCGGCGATGTCGCGCAGCTTCGTCAAGGATCCGCACGACGTCGTCAAATCCGGTCAGGTCGTCAAGGTCAAAGTGCTCGAGGTCGACGTCCCGAGGCAACGGATCGGTCTCACCCTGCGACTCGACGACGAACTCCCCTCGGCGTCTCCGGATTCCGGCGACGGCAACCGGCCGGCGCGCGGCGGAGGCCGCCGTGGCGGACCGAAGCAGGGTGAGCGCGGTCGGAGCGGCGGGCAGAGCGGTGGTCGTCCCAGCGGCGCCCGGCAGGACGGTGCCAAGCAGGCGGGGACCAAGCAAGCGGGCGCCAAGCAGGGTGGAGCACGCCGCGCCGACGCCGCTCCGGCGAGCGGTTCGATGGCGGACGCACTGCGGCGGGCCGGTTTCGGCAAGTAGCCCGCTCGAGCCTGCGATGCTGGTGGACATGCGCACGGCGACACCGGACGAGCGGACGGCACCGCGATGACCGAATGGCTGCGGCGGGAGATCCTCGACGAGGGTCGCCTGCCGCTGCTGTGCTTCCTGCTGGGGTTCGTGGTGGCGTTCGTGTTCATCCGCGTCAGCGTCCGGCTGATCCGCGCGCAGGTGCGGTGGTGGCCCGGCAACATCACCCCCGGCGGCCTGCACGTGCACCACATGGTGTTCGGGGTCGTCCTGATGGTGATCGCAGGCGGAGCGCTCATCTCGGTCTACGAGGACGGCAGCCGCGTCACCGGCACCGTCCTCGCCACCCTGTTCGGGGTCGGCGCGGCCCTGACGCTCGACGAGTTCGCGCTGCTCTTCTACCTGCACGACGTCTACTGGGACGAGCAGGGCAGGGTCTCTGTGGACGCGGTGTTCGTCGCCATCGCCGTGACGGGCATGGTGCTGCTCGGCCTCCAGCCCTTCGAACTCACCGATGACGGCAACTTCGACGACGCAGGGGAGTGGGTCGGCCGGCTCATCCTGGTGGTGTCGGCGCTGATCAACTTTGCTCTTGCCGCGATCGTGCTGGCCAAGGGCAAGATCTGGACCGGCCTCGTCGGGCTCTTCGTCATCCCCCTCCTGTGGATCGGCGCGATCCGATTGTCGAGACCGGGAGCGCCGTGGGCACGCTGGCGGTACACGGGTAAGACCCGGAAGATGAGACGCGCGGTAGAGCGGGAACGCCGCTATCGGCGACCGGTGATACGCGCCAAGATCTTCGTTCAGGATCTGGTGGCCGGCGCTCCGACTCTCGAGACGGTGCGGGGCAGCGTCGAACATTCGCGGGTCGCGACGGAAGCCGAACTCGATCGCCGGATTCATCCCGCGCCGCCGCCGATTTCTCACCGGCCTGTGCCGTCTGGCACAATGGACGGGTTGCCCCGTTAGGGCACGCCTACCTGATCTGGGCACGAACCGGTCGAGCCCGCCTCACGGCGGTCGCCGCCAGGTTCCTCTGCTCGAGCGAACAAGAGGATTGACAGAATGAACACCCTGGACTTTCTGGACTCCAAGTCCCTGCGCGAGGACATCCCGGCCTTCCGCCCCGGCGACACGCTGAACGTGCACGTCAAGGTCATCGAAGGCTCGAAGGAGCGCGTGCAGGTCTTCAAGGGCGTCGTGATCCGGCGTCAGGGCGGCGGCGTCCGCGAGACCTTCACCGTCCGCAAGGTCTCCTTCGGCGTGGGCGTGGAGCGTACCTTCCCGGTGCACAGCCCCAACCTCGCCAAGATCGAGGTCGTCACCCGTGGCGACGTGCGTCGCGCCAAGCTGTACTACCTGCGCGAGCTGCGCGGCAAGGCCGCCAAGATCAAGGAAAAGCGCTGATCTTTTCGCGCTGACCTCACGGCCTCGACCAGCCCGGCCCGGATTCGTTCCGGTGCCGGGTTAGTCTTTCTCGGTGGCAGATTCTCCGCACGAACCGGCCGGGCCGGCCGCGAACCGACACAGCGAGCAGTTTGGCCGGGCCGACCGGGCGGTCGGTGCGCACCACAGGAGGGACGGTGCGGACGATACCGGCGAAACCCGGACCGGCAAGAAGGCCAAGAAGGAAAAGTCGTTCTGGCGTGAGCTGCCGATTCTCATCGTGGTCGCGCTGGCCCTGAGCTTCCTGCTCCAGACCTTCGTGGCGCGGGTGTATCTGATTCCCTCCGAGTCCATGCAACCGACGCTGCACGGCTGCCCGGGTTGCACCGGCGACCGCATCGTCGTCGAGAAGATCAGCTACCGGTTCACCGACCCCAGACCGGGTGACGTCGTGGTGTTCAAGGGGCCCGACTCCTGGTCCGCCGGCTACGTCTCCACGCGTTCGGACAACGTGGTGCTCCGTGGCATCCAGGAAGTCGGTTCACTCGTCGGCCTCGTCCCGCCGGACGAGAACGACCTCGTCAAACGCGTCATTGCCGTCGGGGGCCAGACCGTGGAGTGCTGCGACGACCAGGGCCGGGTTCTCGTCGACGGAGTGCCTCTCGACGAGCCGTACGTGCAGATGGACTTCCCGTTCACGCCGGGTGTGGTCACCTGCGAGACCGACGTGCAGTCCGGGCGCTGCTTCGGGCCCGTCACCGTCCCCGATGATCACGTGTGGGTCATGGGCGACAACCGCAGCAACTCCGCCGACTCGCGCTATCACGTCGGCGACGAACACCAGGGCGCCATCCCGCTCGACAACGTCATCGGTAAAGCCCGCCTCATCGTGTTGCCTCCGGGCCGCTGGGGCACGATCGACTCCCCGGATATCCTGCCGTCGTGAGCAACTGGCCTCCCCGTCCTGTGATCCGTCGGTCGTCCGGCCTGCGCACGATGGAATCGGCTCTCGTGCGCTGTGGTCTCGGTCCGGTCGCCGGAGTGGACGAAGCCGGCCGCGGTGCCTGCGCGGGACCGCTCGTGATCGCCGCGTGCGTGCTCGGGCCCAAGCCGCACCCGTCCCTGGACCGGCTCGACGACTCGAAGAAGCTCACCGAGAAGACCCGCGAGGAGCTGTACGCGGTGATCACGCGGCGCGCCCTCGCGTGGAGCGTCGTCGAAGTCCCGGCCGCCGAGGTCGACAGGATCGGCGTGCACGTCGCGAACATCGAGGGCATGCGCCGTGCGGTCGCGGGACTCGCCGCCGCACCCGGGTATGTGCTGACCGACGGATTCCGGGTCCCCGGATTACCCGTGCCGTCGCTGCCGGTCATCGGCGGCGATGCCACCGCCGCGTGTATCGCGGGGGCCAGCATTCTTGCGAAGGTCACGCGAGATCGGATCATGGTGGATATGGACCGCACGATTCCGGGCTACGGTTTTGCGATACACAAGGGCTACAGCACCCCCGCGCACATGGAGGCACTGCAGGCGCACGGCCCGTGCCGGGAGCATCGGCGGTCGTACGCGAACGTCGCGGCGGCGCTCGGCGGGGAACCCTTCCGACGCCGGTTCTATGTAGACGAGGCAGATGCGGGATGATGTCAGGACACACCAGACTGGGAGGACACCGAGACCGATGAGTGCCGAGGATCTCGAGAAGTACGAAACCGAGATGGAACTCTCGCTGTACCGGGAGTACCGGGACATCGTCGGTCAATTCGCCTACGTCGTGGAGACCGAGCGCAGGTTCTATCTCGCCAACGCCGTCGAACTGCTGCCGCACAACGCCAACGGCGAGGTGTATTTCGAGGTGCGCATGTCCGATGCGTGGGTGTGGGACATGTACCGACCCGCGCGCTTCGTCAAACACGTGCGGGTGATCACCTTCAAGGACGTCAACATCGAAGAGCTCGACAAACCCGAACTGAGGCTGCCCGACAAGCTCGGATAGCCACCGGAGGATCGGCAGCCTAGCGCACGCCTCCGACAGCAAGCCGGTGTGCTGACGGGCTCCCGGAGTGGTTGTCCACAACCGGAGCGCTCATCCACAGATTCCGGAAATTCCGTCCTCGCTCGCTCCTGCCCGTCTTCTCCTGCCGCACAGTGATGTGTACGCAGGAGGGAGCGGGCCGATGGGACGCAATCAGGACGTGGGGGCGCTGGGGGAGGACCTGGCCGCCGAGTTCTTGGAATCGACGGGAATGGTGATCCTCGAACGCAATTGGCGCACCCGGTACGGGGAACTCGATTTGATCGCGCGAGACGGCGCGGTCCTCGTCTTCGTCGAGGTCAAGACCCGTACGGGTCTCGGGTACGGCACCCCCGCCGAAGCGGTCACCGCCGCGAAGGCCGACCGGATCCGGCGTCTGGCCGGACAGTGGCTGGCCCGGCAGACCCGGCGGTGGCAGCACATCCGGGTCGATGTGGTGACGGTTCTGCTGGCACGGGGCAGCGCCCCTGTGGTCACCCACCTCCGGCAGGTGCTCTGATGGCGCTGGGCAGGGCGTGGTCGGTCGCCGTCGCCGGTGTCGAGGGCCAGGTGGTCGAGATCGAGGCCGACATCGGCCGTGGTCTGCCGTCGGTCAAGATGGTCGGCCTGCCCGACACCGCTCTCCAGGAATCACGCGATCGCGTCCGGGCGGCCGTCTCGAACTCCGGCGGCAAATGGCCCGACTCGAAGGTGGTTCTCGCACTGTCGCCGGCGACACTGCCCAAGGTCGGCAGTGTGTACGACGTCGGTCTGGCGTGTGCCGTGCTCAACGCGGCCGATGTGGTGCCGTCGGAGGCGCTCGCCCGGACGGTGCTGATCGGCGAGCTGGCACTCGACGGGCGGTTGCGCCCGGTCCGCGGTGTGCTCCCCGCTGTCCTGACGGCGAAGAACCACGGCTGGTCGCGAATCGTGGTGCCCACCGCGACCATGGCCGAAGCGGCTCTCGTCGACGGGATCGGCATCTACGGAGCCGAGACCCTCGCCGAACTGGTGCTGTGGCTGCAAGGCGACGGTCCGCTCGAACGTCCGGACGCCCGTGCGGCACCGCCCCGCACCGTGCGCGGCGATCTGAGCGAGGTGGTCGGGCAGCACGAGGCGCGGCGCGCAATCGAGGTGGCCGCGGCGGGTGCGCACCACCTGATGCTCACCGGACCTCCCGGAATCGGGAAAACGATGCTGGCGCAGCGGCTTCCGGGAATTCTCCCGGCCTTGAGCGAACAGCACGCGCTCGAGGTGACTGCGATCCATTCGGTGGCGGGCACCCTCACCGCGGATCGGCCGCTGGTCACCGAACCGCCGTTCATCGCCCCGCACCACACGGCGTCGGTCAGCTCGCTGATCGGGGGCGGAACCGGAATGGCGAAACCGGGCGCGGTCAGCCGCGCGCACCGCGGGATACTCTTTCTCGACGAAGTCGCCGAAATGGGGACGAAAACACTCGAGGCGCTGCGCACACCACTCGAGGACGGCGAGGTGCGTATCGCGCGCCGGGACGGTGTGGCCCGCTATCCTGCGCGTTTCCAGTTGATCCTGGCCGCCAACCCGTGCCCGTGCGCTCCCGCACGTGACGCCGACTGCGTATGTGCTCCCACTGTGCGCCGACGTTATCTCGGCCGGTTGTCCGGACCGCTTCTGGATCGCGTGGACCTGCGGGTGCGGATGGAATCCGTTGCGACCGGGGCGCTGATGAGCGAGACGGGGGAGAACACCGAGGATGTCCGCACCCGCGTCGCCGACGCGCGTAATGCCGCGGCCGCCCGGTGGGACGAATTCGGCTGGGCCACCAACGCGGAAGTGCCCGGTCCGGCACTGCGGCAGAAGTTCAGATTGCCCGCATCGGCACTCAAACCCGTCGAATGGGCGCTGCGCAAGGGCGCGATCACCGCGAGGGGCGCGGACAGGGCGCTTCGTGTCGCGTGGTCGATCTGCGACCTCGAGGGAGCGAGCACCCCGACCGACGTTCACGTCGCGGCCGCGCTCGGCTTCCGGGACCAGGGCGTTGCATGAACGAATCGGGTATCGAATCCAACAGGGAAGCAGGGGAATACGTGATGACCGCCGTCGACGAGCGACGACTCGCCTGGGCATATCTGTCCACCGTCGCGCAGGGAGCGTCGCGGTCGCTGGCGGCGGCGATCGCAGAGCGTGGGGTCGTCGAGGTTGCCGCGATGGTCCGCGCCGGATCGTCGGGCGCCGAATTCGCGGCGCGGATGGGTGCGCGCGCTCATATCGACACCGCCGCAACGGACCTCGAACGGCTTGCGCGGGCCGGGGGCCGGCTCGTGACTCCGGACGACGACGAGTGGCCCGCTTGGCAGATGCTGGCTTTCGACACACTCGACACCGCAACGGACAGCGAAGCGCAACCGCTGGCCCTGTGGGTCTGGGGTACCCGCAGACTCGACGAACTCGCGGATCGAGCGATCGGCGTTGTCGGGACACGAGCAGCGAGCGGTTACGGAGAGCACGTCACGGCCGAGATCGCCGGCGACCTCGCCACGGACGGATGGACCGTCGTGTCGGGAGCGGCGTTCGGAGTCGATGCCGCTGCACACCGCGCGGCGCTCGGTGTCGGAGGCGCCACGGTCGCCGTGCTCGCGTGCGGGGTGGATCGGGCCTACCCGGCCGCGCACGCCGTTCTCCTGCGGCGGATCGCCGACACCGGCTTGGTCATCAGCGAGTATTCGCCGGGGACGACGCCGGCCCGATATCGGTTTCTTGCGCGGAACCGGCTGGTCGCGGGCCTGAGTGCGGGTGTGGTCGTCGTCGAGGCCGGGTGGCGCAGCGGTGCTCGAAACACGGCTGCCTGGGCGCGCAGGCTGGGCCGACCCGTGACGGCCGTGCCGGGACCTGTGACGTC
>NZ_JAUZMZ010000009.1:0-58357 GCF_036327435.1 Rhodococcus chondri
GCACGCCCTGGACACCCCGCACCGCACGAGCGGCGGCGGTCGCCGGTACTCCCCGCGCGACGTCGAGCTGCTCCGCGAGGTGCAGCGGCTCTCGCAGGACGAAGGCGTCAACCTCGCCGGGATCAAGCGCATCATCGAACTGACCAACCACGTCGAGGCACTGCAGCAGCGTGTCTCGGAGATGTCCGCCGAGATAGCGCAATTGCGCTCGGCGCGGCGCGATCTGGTGCCGATTCCGCGCAGCAGTGCGCTGGTGGTGTGGAAGCCGCGCCACCAGCGCGACCGATCCTGACCGGATACTCTCCCGCACAGCGAGACGAACCACCCCGTACACCCCGCTTCCGGCTTATTGTGACGCGTTCCACATCACGTACCAGCGGAAGGCAGCAAGCATGGTGGATTGGGCGGAAGAATGCGACGTACTCGTCGTCGGATCGGGTGCCGGCGGGTGCAGCGGTGCATACACCGCAGCGCGTGAAGGCCTGTCGGTCACTCTGGTCGAGGCATCCGAATACTTCGGTGGTACCACCGCGTACTCCGGTGGCGGCGGTGTCTGGTTCCCGACCAACGCGGTGCTGCGGCGCGCAGGCGACGACGACACCATCGAGGACGCGCTGACCTACTACCACGCGGTCGTCGGCGATCGCACTCCCCGTGAGCTGCAGGACGCGTACGTCCGCGGCGGTGCGCCGCTGATCGACTACTTCGAGTCGGACGACAACATCGAGTTCATGTTGCTGCCGTGGCCGGACTACTTCGGCAAGGCGCCCAAGGCCCGCGCCCAGGGGCGGCACATCGCCCCGAAGCCGCTGCCGATCGCCGATGATCCCGAGCTCAACGAATCGATCCGCGGACCGCTCGGCCGCGAGCGCAACGGCGAACCGCTGCCCGACGTGCTGATCGGCGGCCGGGCGCTCGTCGGCCGGTTCCTCATCGCCATGCGCAAGTACCCGAACGTGCAGTTGCATCGCAACACCCCGCTCGAGGAACTCGTGGTCGACGACGGCGCCGTGGTGGGCGCGATCGTCTCGAACAACGGGGAGCGGCGCGCGATCCGCGCTCGCAAGGGTGTCGTGCTCGCTGCCGGCGGTTTCGACCAGAACGACGAGATGCGCAGCAAATACGGGGTTCCCGGCGCGGCCCGCGACTCGATGGGGCCGTGGTCGAATCTCGGCAAGGCGCATCAGGCCGGTATCGCGGTGGGCGCCGACGTCGATCTGATGGGGGAGGCGTGGTGGTCACCGGGTCTGACCCACCCGGACGGACGCTCCGCGTTCGCGTTGTGCTTCACCGGCGGCATCTTCGTCGACCAGGACGGCAAGCGCTTCACCAACGAGTACGCGCCGTACGATCGTCTCGGCCGCGATGTGATCGCGCGCATTGAGAGCGGCGAGATGACGCTGCCGTTCTGGATGATCTACGACGATCGCGGTGGCCGGGTCCCTCCGGTGGGCGCGACGAACGTGCCCGTGGTGGAAACCGAGAAGTACGTCGACGCCGGGCTGTGGAAGACCGCCGACACGATCGCCGGGCTCGCCGAGCAGATCGGGGTGCCGGTCGAGGCGCTCGAAGCGACCGTCGCGCGGTTCAACGAGCTGGCAGCGAAGGGTGTCGACGACGACTTCGGCCGCGGCGACGAACCGTACGATCTCGCGTTCACCGGTGGCGGCTCGGCGCTGGTCCCGATCGAGCAGGGACCGTTCCATGCCGCGCAGTTCGGCATTTCCGACCTCGGCACCAAGGGCGGGCTGCGCACCGACACGGTCGGACGGGTCCTCGACACCGCGGGAGCACCGATCGCCGGCCTGTATGCGGCCGGTAACACGATGGCAGCGCCGAGCGGCACCGTCTACCCGGGCGGCGGCAATCCGATCGGTACGAGCGCGCTGTTCGCGCACTTGGCGGTCAAGGATGCGGCGACGCGTTGATCCCCGCGTGACCGGACGTCGCCCCGGGTCTCCACCGACCGGTGCGACGTCCGGCTGCACGCTCCAGGTTCGCGTGTCCCAGGTTTCCGTGCTTCAGGATTCAGGGCCGGGCGACGGTGAAGGTCACGTTCATGTACGGGTAACTGTCGTCGACCCGGGCGTCGACCGTGTAACCGTGCCGGTTGGCGCCGTCGATGCGCGTGCCGTCCGCGTTGGCGACACCGGTGCCGTGGTTGTTCGCCATCAGGACCACGCTCGCGTCTCCCGGCATCGTGTAGCTCACCTGCACACCGAAGCCGCGGCGGTCGGAGCTGGCGGCCGTGACCTGCTGCGTCGTATGCGCCGGTACAACCGTCGCCGGCTCGTCGACCCAGCGCCCGTACGGGTTGCTGTGTGTGTCGAAGACCATCGGAGCGTCGCTGTCGTTCTCGACGGTCATCGCGATGGTCGGAACGTCGGTGGGCAGCGTCTCGCTGCTCGCCGTCGCCGGGGCGCCGAGAGCGACGGCAGCGGTGAAAGCGAGGCCGGCAAGGGCCCGCGTGCGGTGTCTCATCGTCCTCCTAGGGGCTGAGGTCGGTGAACTTTCATCCGACCGGCCGTCGAAGTGTACCGGCCGGTAGGGAACTATGGCAGGACCGTGACCGAGTTGCCGCCGTACGCGAAACGGCAGTCTCAGGCGGGTACGAGTTCGCTGACCTCGGCCACCAGTTCCAGCGACCGCAGCCAGGCGTCGCGGCCCGGCGCCGACGACACCACGATCAGCTCGTCGGCCTGGGCGCGCTCGGTGAACCGATCGAGGTAGTCGCGCACCTCGCCGGGTGTGCCGACCGCCGTGTACCGCAGCATCGTGAGCACCTGCTGACCGGCGGGGGAGTCGAGCAGCAGGTCGATCTCCTCGTCGGTGAAGGTGCGGCCGCGGCCGACCATCTGCACGACACGGGCCCGCTTGGTGGCCTCGAACAGTGCCCCGGCCTCCTCGGTGGTGTCGGCGGCGATCACACCCACGCCGGCGATGACGTACGGCTCGGGGTGCTGCTCCGACGGCTGGTACTCGCGGCGGTACAACTTCACCGCGTCCTCGAGGGCCTGCGGCGCGAAATGCGATGCGAACGCGTACGGAAGACCCAGCAACGCAGCAAGTTTCGCGCCGAAGAGGGAAGAGCCGAGAATATAGAGCGGAACGTCGGTGCCCTTGCCGGGAACCGCATCGACGCCGGGGATGCGCGAGTCGCCGCGCAGATAGGCCTGCAGCTCGAGCACGTCCTGCGGGAAACTGTCGGACGACGACGGATCGCGGCGCAGCGCGCGCATCGTCTTCTGATCGCTGCCCGGCGCACGTCCCAGACCCAGATCGATACGACCCGGATGCAGCGTCGCGAGGGTGCCGAACTGCTCGGCGATGGTCAGCGGCGAATGATTGGGCAGCATGATCCCGCCCGCACCCAGACGGATCGTCGAGGTGTGCGCCGCGACGTGCGCGATGAGCACACTCGTCGCCGACGACGCGATGGTCGGCATGTTGTGATGCTCGGCGTACCAGATGCGCCGGTACCCCCACCGCTCGGCGAGCTGCGCCATCTTCACACTCGCAGCGAAACTGTCGCGGGCGGTCTCGCCCTTGCCGATGTGTGCCAGGTCGAGGATGGAGAGGGGAACGGTCACCGAGAATCCTTCGCGTCCGGGCCCGGCACCGGCCGCCGGGCACACCTGGGTGCAACGAGGCCGAGCCGGGCTCTATTCCGGATTCGCGTTACATGCGTGAGTAGTGGCCGTATTCGCCGCGGTAGAACAGCAGCGGCCCGCCGTTGTGCAGCGTGGTCAACCCCGTGACACGGGCGATGACGATGGTGTGGTCACCGGCGTCCACCTCGTTCTCGATGGTGGCTTCGACCCGGGCCAGTGCCCCCTCGATCGCGGGCGCGCCGTTGTCGCCCGGTGCCCAGCGGATCCCGCGAAACTTGTTGCCGCCGCTCACGGCGAACGCCGCGCACAGGGTGCGCTGGCTTTCGGCGAGCACGTTGATGGCGAACGTGCCGATCTCCCGGATCTTCGGCCATGTCGTCGAGGTCCGGGCCGGGCAGAACGAGACCAGCGGCGGGTCCAGCGACACGGACGAGAACGACTGGCAGGCGAAGCCGAGGGGATCGCCGCCGTCGAGTGCGGTGATGACCGTGACACCCGTGCAGAAGTTGCCCATCACGTCGCGCATCGTCCTCGGATCGAGCACAGTGTGTTCCGCCGCCATGTAGTTTCCTCTCGCCGATCGGTTGCCTCCAGTGTCCGCTACACCCGCGGCCTGCCGCGAGCGGCCTCCCGCTGAGCGGCCGTGCATCGGTCTCGCAGCACTGCGACGAGGCCGGGAGTCTGCCCTACGAGAACCTCCCGATCAACGGGAAGCCCGGCACGTGGGTGGATGGTGCCGCCGTAACGTCGCGCCCATGCCAGGTACCGACACCGACACGACCGACTCGTTCGCCCCCGCACCCGACGCGATCCGCGGGACCGTCGAGGCCTACCTCGCCGCGCTCCGCTCGGGTTCGTCGGCCGCCATCGTCGCGCTCTACGCCGACGACGCGACCCTCGAGGATCCGGCCGGCACCGCCCCGAAGGTGGGGCGGGACGCCATCGCACAGTTCTACAGCGCGCTCGACGGCTCGCCGCAGAAGGCGGAACTGCTGACGCTGCGCGTCAGCGGAGCGAGCGCGGCCTTCCACTTCCGGGTCACCTCACCGGTCGGCGACCACGAGTACGAGGTCGAACCCATCGATGTGATGACGTTCGACGAGCAGGCGCGCATCACCAGCATGCGGGCCTACTGGTCCTCCGAGAATCTGCGTCAGCTCTGACCCCGCATCCCTCGACGAACGGAGAAGCAGTGACCGACACTCTTGCCGGACTCACCCTGACGCCCGCGGAACAACTCGTGGCGCTCGAGGAGATCAAGAAGGTGTTCGCAGCCCGACTGCGCATCATGGACAACAAGCAGTGGGATCTGTACCCGACGCTGCACACCGACGACGTCGTCAGTGAAACCTTCCACGACGCCACCGACGACCACAGTCATCTCCCGCCCGCGCAGCGGCCGGGAGCCGTCGTGGGTGGGGAGGCGCTGAAGAACATGATCCGGACGTTCCTGGACGGCCCGGTCTCGGTGACCACCGCCCACCACGGCCACAACCCGGAAATCACGCTCACCTCGGATACCACGGCCACCGGCATCTGGGCGATGGAAGACGTGCTGTGGTGGACCAACGGTGATGTGGAGGAACACCTGCACGGTTGGGGTCACTACCATGAGGAGTACCGCAAGGTCGACGGGACGTGGTTGATCAGCTATCGAAACCTCACTCGGCTTCGGGTTGATCACACGCCGGCGTTCTACTCCTACCGAGGGAAATAGCCGACTGTCGTATTCGTGAACGAATCAGGGCCGAGCAGTTCACTGCCCGGCCCTGATTTCTATCCGTCAGTGCACGAGAGTGGGTGCCGCCAGTACACAGCGGGTGCCGGTGAAGATCGTGGGCATGCACTTGTTGCAGTGGATGCACAGGGAGCGGTGGCCCTGGTCGTCGGCGATCCGGTTGACCAGGTCGGGTTCGCGCAGCAACGCCCGTGCCATCGCGACGAACTCGAAGCCTTCGGCCATGGCCGTGTCCATCCCGGCGCGGTCGGTGACACCGCCGAGCAGAACGAGCGGCATCTTCACCGCCGCGCGGATCTGGCGAGCCTGTTCCAGCATGAACAGGGGTTGATAGGGATACGATTTGAGGAAGTGCTTGCCCACCAGTTTCATTCCGGTGCGGACGGGTTCACGCATCACCGCGGCGAACTCGCGCAGGGGTACGTCTCCCTTGAACAGATACATCGAATTGAGCAGCGAACTACCCACAGTGAGTTCGATGGCATCGAGTGAGCCGTCCTCCTCGAGCCATTGGGCGACCTGCACCGCCTCGTCGAGCCAGAAGCCGCCCGGCACACCGTCATCCATGTTCAGCTTCGCAAGGATCGCGATTTTGCCGCCGACGGCTTCGCGAACCGTGCGTGCAGTCTCACGCACCAGGCGGGCGCGGTTCGCCAGCGACCCGCCGTACTCGTCGTTTCGCTTGTTGATCTTCGGGCTCAGGAACGAGCTTGCGAAATAGTTGTGACCGAAGTGGATCTCGACCGCGTCGAAGCCCGACTCGACCGCGAGGCGGGCGGCATTCCCGTGGGCCAGACGGATCCGTTCGATGTCGTGGAGTGTCGCTCCATGAACAGTGCGCATACTGAGTGGGTTGAGTTGACGAGACGGGCCGAGTGCCGACGACCCGTTGCTTGCACCGTTGGCCACGGGGCCGGCATGCCCGAGTTGAGCTGAGGCCGCAGCACCCTCGGCGTGGATCGCGTCGGTGAGTCGCCGCAGGCCGGGGACCGCTTCAGGGCGCATCCAGAGCTGATCCGCCTCTGTCCGGCCCTCCGGTGCGACAGCGCAATACGCGACCGTGGTCATGCCGACGCCTCCGGCCGCCGGACGACGGTGATACTCGATGAGATCGTCGGAGACCAGCGCACCGGGAGTGGCGGCTTCGAATGTTGCGGCTTTGATGATGCGATTGCGCAGTGTGATCGGACCCAGCTGTGCGGGTGCGAGTACGTCGGGGATGTCACGGGGGGTCACGATGTCTCCTTGTCGGGCGGCCGGGCATCAGGTGCCTGCGGAAGCTGGGCGTCGGCTTCGGACACCGGCACGGCTTCTTCTGTGGGGACGCTGGGAAATGCCGGGTCTGCCGACGCTATCCGCGTCGAGGTGGTGATGAGGGGTGTCCATCCCGCGTAGCGGGAGATTCGTGACGCTGGATGCTCACCGTCGTTGTTACGCTTTCGTAGTGTCAGAATCCGGTGCCGACCAGTATCCCGCCCTGCCCGCCACGAGTTGGGCTGTCCTGGGCATGCTGTCGTTCGGCGAGGAACTCACCGGCAACGACCTGAAGAAATGGGCTGATTGGAGCATCGGGTTCTTCTACTGGAGTCCGTCCGTCAGTCAGGTCTATGCGGAACTGAAGAAGCTCGAGAAACTCGGATTCGTGCAGTCCCGGGTGGTGAGTGAGCCGGGTACACGCGGCCGGCGGGTCTACGCGATCACCGAGTCCGGCATCGACGCGGTACGCACGTGGTCGCGTGAGGCGCCCGTGGAGATACCGGTGCTCAAACACGGTGTCATGCTGCGGATGTACATGGGGCATCTCAACGACCCGGAGCAGCTGAAGGCGATTGTGCGCGACCACATCGTCAATCTCGAAGACAAGTTGCGCCGAGCCGGCGAACACGCCGAACACTCCGATCGTGAGCCCGGATGGGGGTTTTCACAGATGAGCCTGCGATGGGCCGAACGATACTTCGAGGCCGAAATCGAGCTGTCGAGGCAACTTCTCGACGACATCGATGAAGCCGCAGATCGTTTTGCTCGCAGTGACATCGGCGAGTTCGGTATGCCACTTCCGCAGAATCCGGGAAGCTGGAAAGGCGTGTCGGACGGGTCGGATCGAGACCCGTCCGACGACGCGGGATGCGCCGAGCAGTAATTGTCGGGCGCCCGCAACGGCTGCCTGTCAGGCGTATTGGGGCTCTCGTGCGCTGGGGGCCATGCGCAGGGGCAGGCGGCGCTGGAGTGTCGGAGCGACGTGGTTGCGGTCGAGCTTGCGCCAGATCGCGGTGGCGGTCATCCGAACCGGTGCGGTCAGGCGATGGTCGAAACGCAGGTGAGGCAACGGTCCGCACACGGATACTGCTGCGACCGCGGAGCCGATGGGGCCGATGGGAACTGCGATACAACCGAACCCGGGTAGGGATTCTTCTCTCTCGTAGGCGATCCCGTGCTCCCGGATGTCGTCGTAGGCGTCACCGGGTGTGCCCGAGTACGCCAGAAGCGATTTGCCGAGCGCAGTGGTGTCTGCCCGGCGCCGGCCACCGATGCGGGTGGGCACGACCGTGGCCAGTCGCCCACCGAGCTTTTCGAGATAGACGAGATCGTCCCCGTCGAGGACTGCGAGGTGGACGACGAATCCGGTGACACGGTGGAGTTCCTGCAGGTGCGGTAGTGCAGTGGTGTGCAGCCTGTCCTGGTGGACGGCGAGTGAGCCGAGTTCCATCAGGCGTAACCCGAGGGTGTAGTCACGACCTTCGCGGTGGAGCCAACGCATCGATACCAGTCGCTCGAGCATGCGGTGGGCAGAAGAACGGGGGAGACCCGTTCGGCGCACGATCTGGGCGAGAGTGAGACGGCCTGGGCCGTCGAACGCGTCGAGTACGAGACCGACGCGCTCGAGGACTGCGCTGGGTGTCGTGTGGTCGACTCCGACTTGGATCGTCATAGTTGCTCCTACAACCGCGGCGCCTGTGAGCGCGTACACGTGGGTGTTTCGATTAGGAATAGTGCCACATGCGCTCACCGTTGTGAAGCAGGTCACGAGAAGTGCCTGCCGAAGTTCGCGATCCACCGCGCCGATCTCCGACGTTCAGTCGGTGTGTCGAGCCGCGTGGGCTCCCGTGATCCGGCCGAACACGATCGCATCGGCGATGTGGAAGCCTCCGTCTTTCGCCCAGCTGAACGTCGAACTGACAGTCGACCGTGCCCGAGTAGCCCGTCGACGCAGTGCAATCCGCCGTGGCATTCGCTGCCCGGCAATTCCGGATACTCCGCGCCTGCGGAGTTGTAGTCGCCGTGGGGGCCACTGCGACACCGAGCGACTCCACCCACGCAGACACCTCTCGGGAGCCGTGTGCCCATGCCAGAACGACGGACTCGGGCAATGCCCCGTCGCCGCACAGCGCGCGGAGATACACCGCTACACGCTCGGGATCATCGTGGTGGAACCAGCCACCACCGGATACTCGCGTGTTTCCCCCGGCTTCGGTGGCCGCCGTCTTCTCCAGTACGACGACGGTGGCGCCTGCGTCGTGGGCCGTCAGTGCAGCGGCGCAGCCGGCGGCACCCATGCCGATCACCACCACATCCACGTGCTCGGTATCGCGGTTCTCCGCGTGTGATTCAGAATTTCGGGGCATCGTCGTCTCCTCGGCGTGTCGGGAGGGGCGCCGGATAGCGCCGCCCGTGGGAACGCTGTGTGCGTGGTCAGCCGGAATGTGCGAACCGGGCGGCGACCAGAGCGCCGACCTCCGTCATCGCGGCGCGAGCGCGGGCCAGGGCGTAGGTCTGCATGAAGAATCCGTGCCCGACGCCCGGGTAGCGGATGATCGCCGTCGACACGCCGGCTTCCTGCAGACGCCTCCCGTAGTCCTCGACCCCGTCACGGAGGGGGTCGGCGTAGCCACAGACCACGACGGCCGGCGGGAGGTTCGTGAGATCTTCGGCAAGAACAGGCGTTCCGTATTCATCGTCCGCGGCGGGATCGTCTCCCAGATACAGGGATTTCATCCAATCGATGTCGTCGGCTCGAAGAAACGGGCTGTCGCCGAAGCGCCGCATAGACGGGCGGTCACAGCGACGCTCGAGGCCCGGGTACACCAGGATCTGCTGTGCGATGTGAGGACCGTTGTCGTTCCGTGCCCGCAGGGCGGTAGCCGCTGCCAGACCACCTCCGGCGCTGTCCCCACCGACCCCGATACGCGTCGGGTCCACACCTCGATCGTGTGCACTGTCGTGTAGCCACTGCAGTGCGGCATAGGCCTCGTCGTGGGCGACCGGATACCGGTATTCGGGTGCGAGCCGGTATTCGACGTTGATCACCACGGCCCGTGTCGAGTCTGCGACTTCACGCGCGAGAAGATCGAACGAGTCGAGCGTGCCCATGATCATGCCTCCGCCGTGAAACCAGAGCAGCGCGGGAGCATCGTGTTCCGGTGTGGAGTGAGGGCGGTAGATGCGCACCGGAACGACGCCGTGGGGGCCGGTGAATTCGACGGCCTCCACCGAACGCATCTCGGGGCCGGGCGGCCGGGTGATCGACTCGAGTGATCGGCGGGCGCTGTCGATTCCTCTGTCCTGCAGGGAGCCGCCGCGGCGCGCGCGGATTGCTTCGACCAACTGCAGGGCGTCGGGGTCGTAGACGTCGTCGGGTGAGGGAGCAGTGCCGGGAGAGACGGCCATCGTGTCGATTCCTCCACGTTCCAGACGATGCACGGCGGGTGACCGTGCTGCGGATGTGCTTCACGGTTCATCGTCGACATCGAATCGGTCCGAATGAAGGTGTCGTCCCACTGAGCGTGACGAAGAGTTCTGCTGAGGTAGCCGACCGCTGGCCGGGAGACAGGGTTTCGGACCGCTCGACAGCGGACCTAGCGTGACGTCGCACCACGACGAGGAGACCGACATGTCATTGCACCCTGAAGCTGCGTCCATGCTGGAAGCCCTGAACTCCGGATTTCCCGACGTCACGACGGTTCCACCTCCGGAGTTGCGCGACGTCATCCGTAGCAGGCGCGCGCCGCTCCAGCATCTTCCTGCCATGCGCGAGGTGCACGACCTCACCATCGACGGCCCGGGCGGAGCCCTGGCGCTGCGTATCTATCGCCCCGAGAGCACCGAGCCCGAACTCCCGGTGGTCGTGTTCGCGCACGGCGGCGGATTCGTCTTCTGTGATCTCGACAGCCATGACGAATTCTGTCGCTCGATGGCCGAAGGAGTGGGTGTCGTCGTCGTGTCCGTCGACTACCGGCTTGCGCCTGAACATCGGGCACCCGCCGCGCACGAGGACATGTACGCTGCGCTCGAGTGGGCTGCCGACAACGCCACCACTTACGGTGGTGATCGGTCACGGATCGTGCTCGCGGGCGACAGTGCCGGCGGCAATCTCGCCGCGACGGTCGCGATTGCGGCTCGCGACAACGGCGGACCAGCCGTGTTCGGTCAGGCGCTGTTCTACCCGGTGATCGACGACGATTTCGACACCGAGTCGTACCGGAAATTCGGGTCGGGGTACTACAACACGACCAAGGCGATGAAGTGGTACTGGGAGCAGTACGCTCCGGACGGTACCGACGATGCCCGAGTGGTCCCCACACGGACCGGATCCCTTGCCGGACTACCTGCGGCCGTGGTGATCACTGCAGAGCTGGATCCGCCGTGCTCTTCCGGTGACGACTATGCGGAACGACTTGCAGCAGCGGGGGTGCGGGTTCGTCATCGGCGATTCGACGGTCTCTTCCACGGGTTCTTGACGTTCCCTTCGCTGTCGCTGACCGAGTCTGCACGCCAGGAGATCTGGAAGATGATGCGCGGACTGTTCGACTGAGTCGTCCCGACCCGCAGTGGCCCTCGGACTGTCATCGACAGTCCGAGGGCCCTTGCACTATTCGACGACGATGTCGTCGACGGTGCAGAACGTGTGGCACACACGATCGCGCACCACCGACTCAGGGCATTCCGGGTCGAACCAGCGGTCGACGACACTCCAGTGGACGGGGTGGTTCAGGTACTGGCCCATGAGCGCCGCGCGGTCGGTGAACTCCTGTTCCCAGACGTGTGTCCACTCGGTGCTGCCGACGGAGTCGGTGACCCGGCTCAGGCGCCACGCGACGATCGAGGATATGTAGTCGGGCATCTTCAGCAGGTCGCGTTCGAATCGCTCCACGGCGTCGGCAGCGACGCTCGGATCCACTCGTATAAGCAACGCCCGGTAGAGTGTTCGCGGCTCGTTCAGTCGCGCCTGCGCGGGACGTGCGGGATATCCGACCCCGTCGACCCTGACTGTGATGGGACCTCGAAGCGCCGCGTCGAGTTCGACGGTGTGGCGGGCGGCGACCTCGGCCGAGGGGAAGTGAAGGTGGACAAGTGCATCCCCACCGTTGATCACTCCGGGAAGGGTCGGCGCGACGAGTTGCCGTAATGCACCGAGTTCCTTGACGGCGATTCGTACCGTCTCGATGTACTCGGCGCGATCCGAGGCGTCGGCGGCCTCGGCGAAGTGCACGACTCTGATCACGTTATACATCGGAAAGCCCTTCGACATCAGCAGACTCGGCGGCCATGGTGCGCGAGCGTTCGATGACCAGCTCGTCCATTCTCGACCACCACCGGCCCAGGTCGGGGTCCCGCCGGCCCTGTCGGGTCATCTGCCACCACGACTCGACGCCGTCCACGGTCCACGTGATGGTGACGACGTTGGTTTCGTCGTCGGACCAGATCGGTGGGCTCACGAGAATCCGATCGAGAGTCATCCCCCGTTCGTGCCCGCCCGGTGCGTACTCCTCGATGTATTTGTCGACGAACGCGCGCGCACATCCGGCTTTTGTGACCACGCGGTCGACCACGAATATCTTCTCGTCAGCCATATCGAAAACCCTATGGTCCGTCAGGGTGCCTTCGTAGGCGGTATCCCGCTTCGCGGGATGATTTTCTGATAGAAAAAGGCAGGTCCAGACGGATTCCGTATGGACCTGCCATGAAATGTCGTGTCACATTGCCGCGTGCGGTTCGGCACCCATCCTCGCCAGGTTCTCGTCTACCTCTTGCGTCCAGCTCGACACCGCCCGGGTTGTGTCGAGTTCGAATTCGAAACGCTTGGTCATGTCGCTCGTGACATCCTCGACGTCGACGTAGAACTGGCTGTACCAACGACGGAGCTGGTACACCGGTCCGTCTTCCTCGGACAGCAGCGGGTTGTCGATCGAAGTCTTGTTCTTCCAGATTTCGACATCCTGCTCGAAGCCGACCTCCACGCCCGCGGCGAACTGGGCGGCCATCTCATCGGCCTCGGCATCGGTCAGACCAGGGAGCTTCTTGACCATGGCGCCGTACTGCAGGACGAAGGAATCATTCGTCACGGGGTAGTGGCAGTTGATGAGCACTGTTTCGATCTTCTGGCCGCTCGATTCGTTCTCGAGCCAGTCGATCATGTACGAGGGGCCGAAGTACGAGGCATACGACTTGTTGGGAATGTCCGGGTTGCCGTAGTTGGTACCCAGTGCGATGTCCTGTCGCCCTTTCGAGTTCATCATCTGGGTGGCGACGTGTCCCTCGAACACGTTCTTGAAATAGACCGGGAACGCATAGTGCACGTAGAAGAAATGGGCCATATCGACGACATTGTCGACGATCTCGCGACAGTGCGAACCCTTGATGAGGATCGAATTCCACGTCCAGTCAGACCATTCCGACGAGCCGACACCCTCGATCTCCGGGATCGTCACGTCCGGCGGGGGCGGATTGCCCTGCGGGTCGTGCCAGACGAACAGCTGCCCGTTGCGCTCGAGGGTGAGCCACGCGCGTGTCTTCGCCAGCGGCGGTACGCGGCGAGCGTAAGGAATATCGGTGCAGCGTCCGTTGCCGCCCCACCGCCAATCGTGGAACGGGCACGCGACCGAGTCACCCTTGACCGTTCCCTGTGCAAGGTTGCCGCCCATGTGCCGGCAGTATGCATCGAGAACCTTCAACTGCCCCTTGCTGTCGGCGAAGATGACGAGGCTGGAGCCGAACGCGTCTACCTGATGTGGCTTTCCGTCCCGGAATGTCCGCGCAAGGCCGAGGCAGTGCCATCCCCGAGCGAACCGGGTGGGTGGTGCCGCTGCCTCGATCTCGCGTACGTCATCGGATCCGGCTTCGACTGTGCTCTGTGACATGAGTCCTCCGGCTGCAGATGGGGCGGTTGGTGTGATGATCGTCATGGTGATGGACTGTCCGGGCGGAAGAACAGAGAGCGTCCCGCTGGTCGGAACACTGCCGGATGCGGGGTTCCCGGTCAGGCGGGAGCGGTCGACATATCGGCACCGTCTTCGTCGCCCACCGTGTCTGCCACGGTGACCGCCTCAGGCTTCGGACGGCCGATGAACAGGCAGATGGCCGCCACGACCAGCGAACACAGGACGAACCATCCCACGGCAAGGTTGAACGACGTCAGGGTGGGCATCGTGGTTCCCGGGACGGTCCACATGGAGAGCATGACCGACACGATGGCCACGCTCACCGCCGAGAACGCCTGCCGGGCGGTGGCCAGCACGCCGGTCGTGACACTTGTGACGTCCTCGGGGACCGACTCGATGACGATCTTCGGGTAACCGGTGTATGCGAATGCCGTTGCGACGGCGGCGACAACGAAGACACCGATCATGACAAGCAGCGACTTGTGACCGACGAGGATCATGAGATTGGCGACGGCGAACAGGGCGGCCCCGATGAAGAATGCGGTGCGGCCGCCCCAACGTCCGGCGACCATCCCGGCTACCGGAGAAGCTGCGAACCCGACAATGGCACCGATGCCGCCGATGAGACCCGCAACGGTCGCGGACATCCCGAGGCCGACGGGCAGGGACGTCGGAGCCTGGATAACCATCGGGGTGACGATCTGCACGGCTCCGACCGGACCGAGGGCGAGTACCGACACCGCAATCAGATTGAGCGACATCTGCTTGGTGGCGAGTACCCGGAGGTTGACGAGGGGTTCTTGCTGATGCAGTTCCCACACTGTCCACACGGCCAGGATCGCGAGGCCGCCGATGATGAGACCGACGACACCGAAACTCGTCCAACCCCGTGTCGGTCCTTGGGTGATGCCGTACAGAAGTGCGATCAAGCCCGGCGTCAGCAGCGCGGCGCCCAGATAGTCGAATCGTGGAAGTTCTGTGCGTGTGTGGGTTCCGGGAAGGACGAGCCAGGCCACCACAGAACCCACGACGGCGAGAACGGCCGCAAAGACGAAGATCATGTGCCAGTCGGCCACATCGAGCAGTACCCCTGCGATGAAGTAGCCACCCGATCCGGCGAGAAGCGCCGCTCCGCTGATGTATCCGACGGCGAGGGACACCTTCCCTGAGGGCAACGCTTCACGTGCGAGGCCGTAACAGAGCGGAAGGATTGCGCCGGCAGCGCCCTGCACACCCCGGCCGATGATGACGGCTCCCATCGAATCGCCGAAGATGCCGATCACCGAACCGAGTGTCGATATCAGCATGGCGATGACGAGAACCTTCTTACGGCCGTACATGTCGCCGAGACGGCCGCCGACGAGCGCAGTGGTCGCGGCCACCAGCATGTAGGCAGTCACTGCCCACCCGGTCGTCGACGCCGGTGCATCGAAGATCTCGCCGAACCGGGGCAACGCGATGAAGATCATCCCGGCTTCGAATGCGCTCACACATTCCGCCAGGACCAGAGCGGCAATGACCGAGGCCGTTGATTTCGACGCCGTTGCGCCATCGAGGCGACCGGTGAACGACCGGGGTGAGGAATCGGACATCGATTGTTCTCCTGAGACGAGACGGGGGTGGTTCGCCGCCTGAGGCGGCGACAAGCTGTGGACGAAGGCGGATCACGCCGGCCGAACACGAGTTGATACGAGTGTCGGAGGTCACTGACGCGATCACCCCGTCCACGGACCACTGAGCGGGAGGTTATCTCCCCTCGAACATCCCGGCGGTGAGACCGTGCGGCACGTTGCGATGTCGTCTGTTGGAGGAGATTCACATGCTTGTAGACACCGTCCGTCCGATTCCCGAATCCGAGATCGCGGCGTGGGACGCCGACGCCGACGTCGTGATCGCAGGCTATGGGGTGGCCGGCGCCGCGGCCGCGATCGAAGCCGCGCGCGCGGGTGCCGAGGTGCTCGTGCTCGAGCGGTCAGGAGGTTGGGGTGGTGCAGCATCGATGGCGGGCGGGTTCATCTATCTCGGCGGTGGGACGCCGCTGCAGAAGGCCTGTGGATTCGACGACACGGTCGAGAACATGAAGGCGTTCATGAAAGCAGCACTCGGCCCCGCCACCGATGACGAGAAGATCGACGTCTACTGCGAAGGCAGTGTCGACCATTACAACTGGCTCGTCGAAGCCGGAGTGCCGTTCAAAGAAGAGTTCTGGGGGGAGCCGGGCTGGGAGCCGGGCGGCGACGAAGGGCTGATGTACTCCGGGGGAGAGAACGCAGCACCCTTCAAGGACCTGATTCCGCCCGCACCGCGCGGGCATCTTCCACAGATGGACAACAAGAAGACCGGGGAACGCGGCGGTGGTTACATGCTCATGAAGCCGCTCGTCGACACGGCCGAAAAGCTGGGTGTGAAAGCCGAATACGATGTTCGCGTCCAGACTGTCGTGGTGGACGAGGATGGTCGTGTGGTAGGCGTGGTCGCGCGACGGTACGGTCACCAGTTCACCGTTCGAGCACGCCGCGGTGTCGTGCTCGCGATGGGAAGCTTCGCGTTCGACGAAGACATGGTGCGCGACAATGCTCCGGTTCTCGTCGGCCGTCCGGGTTCCGCGATCGACGCACACGACGGCCGCGCGATCCGGATCGGGCAGGCACTCGGAGCGGCGACGGCCCACATGGATGCGGCAGAAGTCGCCGTCCATACCTCACCGCAGCTGATGACCCGAGGAATCATCGTCAATGCGCACGGTCAGCGATTCATCACCGAGGACACCTACCCGGGCAGAATCGGACAGGCGATGTTGTTCCACCAGAACAACGAGGCATTTCTGATCATCGACCAGCAGGCACACGATGAAGTGCTGAAGCTGGGATCGACCGGACTGCAACCGACGTGGGTGTGTGAATCCGCTGCCGAACTCGAGGCAGAGATGGGACTACCCGGCGGAGCGCTGACCTCTACGGTGAATGTCTACAACATGCACGCCGAGAACGGATCCGACCCACTGTTCTCCAAGAGCGAGAAATGGGTGAGGCCCATCGGAACGCCGATCGCCGCCTTCGATCTGCGGGGAATGACGAGTGGCTTCCCCTTGGGGGGATTGAAGACGACCGCGGATTCCGAAGTCCTCCATGTCTCGGGGGAGAAGATCCCGGGGCTCTTCGCGGCGGGGCGGTGCACCACCGGTGTCTGTGCCGGCGGTTATGCCAGTGGCGCCAGCCTCGGTGACGGCAGTTTCTTCGGCCGTCGCGCCGGTATCAGCGCCGCGCGCAGGTAGGGAAGCGACCCCCAACGCTCAGTCCGTACCTCCTTCCGGGGCGGCGTGGATATCGGTGTCCAACGGAGAGTGGCATGCGACGAAGTGCTCGGGACGGACCTCCCGCATCTGCGGTTCCGTCTCGGCACACACCGCAGCAGCGCGGGGACACCGCGTGCGAAACCGGCATCCGCTCGGCGGGTCGATGGGCGACGGCAGGTCGCCGGACAAGGTGATCTCCGCGGGCACTACATCGGGATCGGGTTCGGGGATCGCCGACAGCAGCGCCTTGGTGTACGGATGCAGCGGTTCGGCATAGAGCAGGTCGGGGGAGGCGACCTCGCATACCTTGCCTAGATACATGACCATGACTCTGTCGCTGACATTCTTGACCACAGCAAGATCGTGGGCGATGAACAACAGCGTGAGGCCATAGCGTTCCTTCATGTCCTCGAGGAGGTTGAGGATCTGGGCCTGTACCGATACGTCGAGTGCGGACACCGGCTCGTCACAGATCACCAGCTCGGGCTCCACCACCATGGCGCGGGCGATGGAGATTCGCTGACATTGACCACCCGAGAACTCGTGCGGTCGTCGGTCTCCCGCGACGTCCGGGTCGAGTCCGACAACGGAAAGAATGTCGTCGACCATCGATTGCTTCTCCGCGCGGCTGCGACCACCGGCCACATCGAGGCCCTCGGCGACAATGTGCCGCACCTTGCGTAGCGGGTTGAGGCTCGAAATGGGGTCCTGAAAGATCATTTGAAGGGTGCGCCGTGCCGATCGCAGTTCCCGAGGGGACATCGCGGCGAGGTCGACTCCCTTGAACTTCACCTCTCCCGATGTAGGTCGTGGGAGTTGCATGACGGCCTTGGCCACGGTCGACTTGCCGCAGCCCGATTCGCCTACCACACCGAGTGTTTCACCACGCTTGATGTCGAAGCTGACGTCCGATACAGCCTGCACCTTCCCGGCGCGCCCGGTGTCGTACTCCATGACCAGATTGCGGACGGTGAGCAGTAGGTCGTCGGCATCCGTCTCCCGCAGGTGCGCGGTTCCTGTTCCAGCCATCTAGAGCACACTCCTCGAGTCCACGGAAAGACCTGCGGCGGTCTGCCCTTCATCCAGATTGGTTGTCCATGCGTCGTCTCCAGCCGGTGTGCCGACGGGGAAGAAGCACGCGTGGCGGTGCCGATCTCCGGCGTTTCCTTCTGCGGTCAGCGTCGGCGTCTCCGTGAGACAACGCGGTCGGGCATGCGGGCAACGTTTCGCGAATGCACATCCCGGCGGTGGATCGATGACAGTGGGAGGACGCCCCGGAATTGCACGCAGCCGAGTGTGGCTGGGGTCGGAGATGCGCGGGATCGATCCCACCAGCGCACGCGTGTACGGATGGCGCATCTCCCGGAAGAGCACAGTGGTCGGGGCCTGCTCGACGACTCGCCCCGCGTACATCACGGCGATCTCGTCGGATCGCCCTGCGACGACCCCGAGATCGTGCGTGATGAGGACCATCGCCATGTCCTGTTCTCGCTGTAGGCGCTCGAGGAGCGAGAGAATCTGGTGCTGCACTGTCACGTCCAGTGCTGTTGTCGGTTCGTCGGCGATCAGCAGACGAGGAGAACACGCCAGTGCGAGGGCGATCACCACACGTTGACGCATTCCGCCCGACAAGTTGTGCGGATACTGTTTCAGTCGCTTGCGCGGTTCCGGAATACCGACCAACTCGAGCAGTTCCTCGGCCCGGGCCAGCGCATCGGATTTGCTCACCGGCAGATGACGACGCAGTGTCTCGGTGAGCTGTGCGCCGATCGTCAGTACGGGGGTGAGCGAGGTCATCGGGTCCTGGAAGACCATCGCCAGCTGCGCACCCCAGAGTTGGCGAGCCTCGCCGCGTCCGAGCGCGGCAGTGTCACGGCCTTCGAACTCGATGCGTGAGCCCGGTTGCACCACAGCACTGGGAGCGAGGATGTTCATCACTGCTCGCGACAACACAGACTTGCCGGATCCGGATTCGCCGACGATGCCGAGGGTGCGGCCCGGCACGACGTCGAGAGTGACTCCGTCGACCGCGCGCACCATGCCGCGCGGGGTGTCGAACCAGACCCGCAGGTCGGTCACCGACAACGTCGGTGCGTCCGCACCCTTTGGGCGCTGCAGTACCTGTGTCACAGCACCGGTGTCCTTTCCGTTGGCGGTCACAGCGACGACTCCCGGCCCACACGTCCGCGTGCCCAGTCACCGACACGGTTGAGGGCGAACACGGTAAAGAAGAAGAATGTGCCGGGTACGAGCACCAGCGCAGGATTTTCGTAGAGGCTTTCCCGCCCGGCCGCGATCATCCCGCCCCAGCTGGGCGCCGGCGGGGGAACGCCGAGACCGAGAAAGCTCAGTGAGCCTTCGGCGACGACGAGAGTGGCGGCGACGACGGTGGCGAAGGAGACCACCGGGAGCAGCGCGTTGGGCAGGATCTCGCGCCAGAGTATCCGGGCACTGGTTGCACCCATGGACTTTGCCGCGATGACGAATTCCCGCTCCGCGTAGGCGATCGTGTTGGCGCGGGCGATGCGGGCGAACGTGGGTGCCCCCACTGCACCGAGCCCGATTGCGAGCGTCACGGCGCTCGGTTCCCGCAGTGCGACGAGCGCGATCAGCAGAATGAGTGGTGGAAAGGCGAGGATGGTGTTGGTGGTCAGATCGAACACCACGTCGAATGCACGACGGAAGTAACCCGCGACAAGGCCTGCTGCCGTGCCGGTCACCATGGCAACCAGCGTTGCGCCGATCGCTACCGCCAGCGACACCCGGGCGCCGTACAGGGCACGACTGAGCTGATCGCGGCCGAGTTGATCGGTGCCGAGGATGTGCTCGGGATTCTGGAACGGCGGCAGGGAGTACAGGTCGCCGATCGCGTCCGGGGCCGGCAACGGCAGCAGGTCGACGAACACCGCTGCAAGCACGATCACCACCAGCCAGCATCCGCCGAGGAAGGCACCGATATCGCGTCGGCGACGGCGACGCCGCCTGGGCGGCGCAGTGTCGGCGGGCAACGGAGTGAATTCGTCGACGAGAGGAGTCTCGTCTGTCGGTTCCAACGTGGGAGTCGGTTGTTCTCCGACAACCGGCGCGGATTCGTCCAGGCTGCGGCTCACGAGGTCCTCACTCTCGGATCCAGAAGCGGATAGGTCAGGTCGACAAGGGCATTGAGCAACACATATGCCACAGCCACTACCAGCACGATTCCTTGAACCAGCAGAAAATCCCTGCCGGTGATCGCGGTGATGACCAGCGTGCCGAGCCCGGGAAGCGCGAACAACGTCTCCACGATCACCGTTCCACCGATCAGACGTCCGAGCGATACGCCCATCACGGTCAGAAGCGAAAACGCAGACGGACGAAACGCATGTATCAACAGGATTCGAGGGGTGGAAAGACCACGAGCGCGGGCGGATAGGACGAAATCCTGTTGCAAGGTGGCCACCATGTCGTTTCGGAGCAACCTGATGAACCCGACGGTCTCGACGGCGGCCAGTGTCACGACCGGCAGAACCAGCCCGCGCACGTGCGGTACGAAGCCTTCGGACACCGGTGTCCACCCGGTGACCGGCAGGGCTCCCAGGCTCACAGCGAAGACGAAGACGAGCAGCACACCGAGAAGGAAACTCGGAATCGACAGGGTGATCGAGCACAGGAACGTCGCGATGCGGTCGACGATGCCGCCGGGTCGATATCCCGAGTAGACGCCGACCGGGATCGCGATGAGCAGGGCGAGGACGATGGACAGCGTGGCCAGTTCGAGGGTGACGGGCAGGCGTTCGAGGATCGACTCGGTCACCGGTACCTGCGACTGCATCGAGCGTCCGAGATCGCCTTGTAGTGCACCGCCGAGCCACCCGAAGAATCGCTCCACCGGCGACCCGTCCAAGCCGAATCGTTCCTCGGCGGACGCACGCATCTCCGGAGTCGCACCTTCGGGGAGGACGGAGGCGAGGCGGTCACCGGGGATCGTCTCCAGCAGGACAAAGGTCGTCACACTCACCAGCGCGAGTACCGCAATAAGTTTCGCAATCTGGCGAGTTGCGGATTTGTACATCACTGCACCCAGGCCAGCTCAGGTCGAAACCAGTACTGGTACGCCGGTTCGACACCGTGAACGTTCGCCGGACTGATCAGGTCGGTGCGGGCATGGCGCCAGAATCGGTAGGCGTTGGTGTCGACCAGTTCGTTGATGGCGGTCTTGTATGCGTTCTCCACCGTTGCCGGGTCGTTCGAAGTGTGGGTGAGGTCGAGAGCCTCGTCGACGGTCGGGTTCGAGTAGCCCGAGTTGTTGGACGATCCTCCGGTTCGGAAGACCTTGTCGAGATTGTCGGGATGCGCGCCCCCCAGGCCACTGACGATCAGGTCGTAGTCTCCGGACATCATCGCGGTAGCAAAGGCCGCGCCCTCGAGCGGGACGATGTGCACGCGCAGACCGTCGACCTGCTGCAACTGGGACTGGATCAACTCGGCCGTCTGGCTCAACACCGGGCTTCCGGCAGTGAGAACGTAGGTCAGTTCGAGGTTGGCGCTGCCGGTGCGTGTGCGATAGTCGTCGATGAGCCGCTGCGCCCCTTCGACATCTCGCGCGGGCCATGCCGATGCCGGATCGTAGAGCGGGCTGTCCTCCGGTGTGAAGCCGGAAGCCGCTGGTTCGCCGGGATAGATGGCGTTCATGATCTGCTCGTTGTCGATCAGTTTCGCAATCGCGGTGCGCACATCGGGATCGGCGAGGGCACCACGGTGGCTGAGACGCACTCCGGTTCCTCCGAGCAGCGGTGCGTGGACGACGTTCATGCCGGCGCTCTCTGCTCGGTCGGCATACTTCTGCACAGTGACGGCCATGACGTCGACCTCGCCCGCCTGCAGAGCGTTGAAGCGCTGGTCGTCGGCGGGAATCGTCTTGAGTACGAGACGGTCGACGTAGGGCCGAGGCTGGTCCCAGTAGCCCGGATTGCGATCGAGAGTCATCTCCGTGCCACGTGCCCAGGAGGTCAGTGTGAAAGGTCCGGCGCCCACCGGGTTACTGCCGAAGTCGGGGCCTTTCTCTTTGATCGCGGTGGGGGAGGCGATATAAGCGAGAGCTTCGGTGAGGCCGAAATCGAGCTGATAGTTCACATTCTTCGCCGTGACCGAGAGCGTCGTCGGATCGACGACCTCCCAGTCGATGGTTCTGGCGACCGAGGCGCTCGGTGACAGCAACGCGGGATCGAGAGAACGGTCCCAGTTGAAGGCGACGGCGGCTGCGTCGAAAGGAGTGCCATCGGTGAACGTCAGGTCGGGCCGCAGCTTCAGGGTCCAGACCTTCCCGTCCTCGGTTGTGAACGACTCTGCCATTCCCGGCTCGATCTCACCGGTTTCGATGTCGTAGTAGAGCAGTGCGCCGTACACCGCCTGACACGGAGCTACGCCGATACCGATCGCGCAGGTCGCCGGATCAACCGATTGCGCTTCGGTGTTGAACGAATACGCGAGGGTGCCACCGCGTACGGGGTCACCGACGGGTCCCGCGGAGGACGACGCCTCACCACCGCAGGCGGATGTGAACAGGGTGATGACGGCACCGATGGCGACGGTCGCCGCCAGGCCGGGTCGAATTCTCACAGCGCACTCCTCGGTGAAACCGGTAGCTGGGTATTGTGCGGACAAAGGCCGAAGGCCGCGAGTGGATTAGGACACGTTCCGCAGCGGCACAAGAACTGTTTGTTCCACTGAGCGGGCGGGCGCATCTGCCACCCATGTCATTCCACCCGTCGGATTCATTGCTGCTGTAGTACGAATCAGCCGATCACACCGTCGCCGTCCAGCTCCGATGCCATGGCGTACACCGGATCGGTGCGGTCACCGCGCCCGGGCACGGGGCCCGAGCCGGGAGAGCCCGGCGGAATACCGATCTCAGTGATCAGTTCGGCGATCACTCGCCTTTCGGCGATGCGCCATACCCGATCCTCTCGCCGTTCGAATCGATCTACGTATCGACCGTGACCCACGAAGTTCCGTGATAGGCCATCTGCCGGATCTCCCCAGTGATAGGTCAGCACATAGGATTCCGCGACTGCCGCATCCCTCGACACCTCGCACAGGTGATTGGACATCACGTGCCGGGTTCCATGCATCTGTGCCAATCCCGGCCAGCACCACTCGATGAACTCGTCCACAGTGCCCGAGAAGCCGACATGATGGTCGATGGCATCGCTGTGGTAACACGCGCGAACCAGGTCGCGGTCCATTCGATCGATCCCACGGCAGTAGCGGAGGACCACGTCTCGGATTGCCTGACGATCGAGCAACTCCGAAAGGCCGACGTGTTCCTCTGTCATCTTCGTCATGGTCGGATTGTCGGCCTCGGCCCGATATCGGAGAACGTTCCGTTCTACACAGCGGTCACGGACGTGAAGGATTCTCATGTCCGCTGAATGGACCACTGTGTACCCCGTGTGGGAATCCCCACTCAGAATCTTCACTCATGCGACATGGAGTAGTGATTTTCACCAGTGACCGCGGGATCATGCCGGCGACATTGGCGAAGGCAGCCGAGGAGCGTGGCTTCGACACAATCTACGTTCCCGAGCACACCCACATCCCAGTGAAGCGGGAGGCGGCTCACCCCGGAACAGGAGATGCGAGTCTGCCCGATGATCGATACATGAGGACTCTCGATCCCTGGATCGCTCTTGCAACGGCAGCCCAGGTGACCGAGAAGATCGAGTTGTCCACGGCGGTGTGCCTCCCCGTGCAGCATGACCCGATCGCATTGGCCAAAACACTGGCAACCCTCGATTTCCTGTCCGACGGTCGAGTGAGTATGTGCGCTGGTTTCGGTTGGAACGCAGATGAACTGGAACATCACGGTGTGCCGTTCACGCGGCGACGCACGGTGTTGCGCGAGTACGTCGAAGCCATGCGCGCGCTGTGGACCGAGGATGAAGCAGCGTACGAAGGCGAGTTCGTCTCGTTCGGTCCGTCGTGGGCATGGCCGAAGCCGAAGCACCATATTCCCTTGATCATCGGCGCGGAGGCAGGCCCGAAGACGCTCGAGTGGATCGCGGCGCACGCGGACGGTTGGCTGAGCACACCACGCACCGACGATGTGGTCCTGCGAGCACACGAGCTCAATGACGCGTGGGAAGCTGCAGGTCGCAGCGGGAAGCCGATCATTCGTGCGCTCGCTCCTGAGGCCGACCGACTTGATGAGTACGAAGCTGCTGGTGTCACCGACGCATGCTGGGGCGTGGGTGACGGGTCGGAGGAACAGGCGATGAAGGTACTCGATGAGGTCGCCGGCAAGTTCGATCTATGAGTATCGTCATCGCGGTTCTCGCTGCTTGCGGGATCGTGATGACGCTGCGTCGTTGCTCGGCCGGCTTCGGCGCCTACGGCTCCCCGTTCGGGAATGGGCCTCCCGCCTGATGGAACCACGTCTCGTCCGCACGTCGCAGCACGCCTACCTTTACTTCAATTGCCGTTTCTTCCAGGTGAATACCTTTGGTAGATAGGAGCTCCCCACATGACCACCGCTGAACGCCATCCGATGATCCCTGTCGCCCCGCCTTCCCTGATCGAGGACTTCTACACGCCCGAGGAGATCGAGACGATCTTCTCGGTGATTCGCCAGAACGGACCGTGGCGTCTGATCCTCGCGCACCACTTCTCGTCGACCGAGGAGTACCTGGCGATCTCGGGTGGCAACAACCGGAAGGCCGATGCGACACTGTCGGATTTCGTCGCACCGGTGTTCCGGGGATTCTTCGGCAACGAAGGCGTCGTCTTCTATCCTGAACTGCAGGACATTTACTTCGGGAGCAAGCTTCTCGACACCGCGAAGTCTCTCCATGGGGCGAAATACGGCATGGTGCACGACCTTCTGTTCAACCTGTCCGGGCCGTCGCACAGCTTCGACGCCGGCCACTTCGACACTGCCGTGTTCCGCGGCATGGGTCTGTTCAACACACCGATCTGGCTTCTGGCGATCATGTCGAAATGCGGTCTCTTCGACGAATGGGAAGTTAAGTCGGCGCAGGTTCTGACGTACTTCAACAGGTCCGATATCGACGGCGGGTTCACCTACTGGCCCGACGGGCCGGACGAGGATCCGGCGCGGATCTCGGCACCGTTCTGGAATACGGCGTTCCTGACCGACAATTCGCGGATGTACCACCGTCGTGAAGGCAACGGCGCCCGCGACCAGCGCGACTACCCCGAGCTGGACATCACCACCGAATTGCACTCCACTCCCGACGGACAATGGTCTATCCGCAACGGCGACAAAGAGATACGCCGGTTCGGAGAAGCCGACATGCGCATGCTCGTGCACTACACCGCACTGCTGTTCGACGACCTCGACGATGTTCGCCGCTATCAGGACCACACCGACGATCTCACCCGGGAGAAGGTTTTCGGGATGCTGATCGACGACATGCGCGCCAAGGGGACCACAGTCGAGGAGCCGAGCGACCCGATGAACGACACCGCGTTCGTGGCACGCCTGACCGAGTTCTACAAGATGGCTCCGAGCCGGTATCCGGCCGACGCCCCACTCGACGTGCAGTGAACAAGAACCGCTGACGCGTGTCCACCCCGAACTCGGGTTCGGGGTGGACACGAAGCGAACTACGCTTGCGCGCAGCGGCGTCGATGAACCGTCACCGGTCGGGCAAAGACGGATGCATCCGTATCCCGCCGTCGATGCGGATCGTCTCCGCATTGAGACACGGATTGTCGAGACAGGCCGACGCCAGTGCCGCCACCTCGTCCGTGCTTCCGAGACGGCGGGAAAACAGTACGTCCTGTGCGAGCCTCGCCTTGTACGTTGCCGACGTGTCGGAATTGCCGTAGATCGGGGTGTCGATGAATCCCGGTGCGATCGTGTTGACGCGGATGCCGTGCACAGCGAGTCTCGGGCCAATGACAGCGTCAGCCCTACCAGTGCTGCTTGGTGGCCGAGTACGCGACTTGACCTTCAAGGTCGTGCATGCGATGGTCATCGTCGCTTCCGGTCACTGTCCGTTCGGTGTGACCGACGCCGGCCGAAGCCACAACCCGGCGGAGCGGACCCGGCGCGACCGCGGTGTCGACCAGTGCGGCGACCTGTTCGGGCACGCTCGCGTCGCAATGGACGAAGGTGCCCCCGACTTCGCCGGCCACGGTCTTACCTGCTGCGGTGTGAACATCACCGATCACGATATGTGCACCCTTGCTCGGCAAGGCCGCGCGCAACAGCGGCGCCATTCCGGGCGCTCCACCGGTGACCACTGCGGTCGTCCCTATAACGTCTGCATGTGCAACACCTTTCGGATCTACAGATTCTGGGCGATCTCGATCAGGTGCCCTTCCGGATCCTTCACGAATGCCACTGCGAAACCGATGTCCGGCATCTGCTCGATCGGTGTGTCGACGGTTCCTCCCGCCTCCTCGACGGCGCGCACGGTGGCGGCGACGTCGGGCACGTTGAACCCGAGCACGGCTTCGCCGGGCGGGGGAGTGGGCCGCTCGATATAGCGCCACACGATCAGGGACGAATCGTCACCGCGCCCGCTGGTGAGGATGATCTCCTGGACGGCGTCGCGACCCGTGCCCACAGTGAGACGGTTCTTCTCCGTCATCTCGAAGGCCGCGCGGTAGAACGCGGCCTGTTTTTCGATGTCATCGACGAAGATCTTGGTGAATGCGAAACGTGTGTCGCTGCTCATGAGCGTCCTCGAGGGTAAGGGCAAACGTGTCGCCCGAAGCGGTGGATACAACCATCCCATTGGGCCGGAGGTCGCACGCGGCCGCAACGAGATAGTCCACTGAGCGGCCATTCACGACTGTGTCCCATGCTGTTTCGGAACAGCTGTTGTCGGACTCGTCGAGATTTTCCTGGCCGCGGGACCTTCGTCGGCCATCCCGCTCAACGGGAGACCCCCGCCCGCTGGACGTTCTCGTGTCCTCATAATTCAGCGCCATGTCGCACGTGATGTACATCACTGAAGCGACAAATAGTGCTCGAGGTCTCACCTGCTTGGGCATCGCCATCGTGTGAAGGAGTCGACATCATGAATTCGAGCGGTAGAAATCGGCAGTTTCGAACAATCGCCGGAGTGAGCGCACTACTGCTCGCTGGAATGCTCGGCGCCACAGCCTGCGCCGCCGAAGAATCGGACGACGCGCCTGCGGCGGGGGCGGCTGCCTCTACGTCTGCGTTGCCGAGCGATCCGGCCGGCGGAGATCCGGTGAAGATCGGCTTCGTCTCGACGGAGGGAGGATCGGCGGTATCGCTGCCGGAGATGCGCGAGGGAGCCGAAGCTGCAGTCGCATACCTGAACAACAACGGTGGCGGGCTTGCAGGACGGCCCGTCGATCTTGTGGTCTGCAAGCAACAGGAAGAACCGACGTCGGCGACGGCCTGCGCGAACCAGTTCGTCGAACAGAACGTTGCAGCCGTGCTGTCGCCCGGAACGTCCATGGGACCCGCGATCGTTCCGATTGTCATCGGTGCAGGTATCCCGTACGTCACGCTCAACGGTGTAGCGCCGATCGAACTGACCTCACCCGACGTCGCATCGCTGTCTGCGGGTCTGCCGGGAACACTGACCGCAGCCGCCACGGCTGCGCAGCAGGAGGGCATGTCCAAGTTCACGATGTTCGCCAGCAACGGCGGCGGGATCGCAGCGATGATCGACCAGATGGGCAAACCGATCTTCGAGGGCTTCGGGGTTCAACTCGAGGTGGTTCCGGTCGCTCTGGGAATTCCGGACCCCACCCCGGTCGTCACGTCGGGGCTGGCGAGCAACCCCGACGGAGTCAGCTTCATCGGTGATGCCGCCACCTGCACCTCGGTACTGAAGGCGGTCCAGACGACCGCACCGACAGTGACGAAGGTGTTGATCCCGACCTGCCTGGACGAGAACGTCGTCAAGGCGATCGGGATCGACAATGTTCAGGGCAATATCGGTATCACCGCGACCGACGCGTTGTCCGACCGACCCGACACCGTGTTGTTCCGCTCGATTCTGGCGGAGTACGCCCCCGACCTGTCGCCGACCGGTTACGGCTCGACCGGCTATCAGACGGTGATGGCGCTGGCCGGTGCAACGGACAGCATCACCGGCGACGTGGACGCCACGTCCATCCGTGAGGCCCTGCGGACAGCCCAGAATGTGGAGATGCCCGCAGGTGGTGGAATCACCTTCACCTGCAACGGAACTGCACTCCCGATGATGCCGTCGATCTGCTCCTCACAGATGCTGATCGGTGAGATCAACGATCAGGGCATCCCCGAGAACCTCACGGTCACGGGCTGACGGCCCCGGCCAGAATCTCACAAGGAAGCAATATGACCGACCATCTTGCGTATCTCGTGCTGGGCCTCGGCAACGGAGCCGTGTACGCGGCCATCGGGCTCGCGCTCGTGATGACGTTCAAGAGTTCCGGCGTCGTCAACTTCGCCACCGGCGCCGTGGCCCTCTACACCGCCTACACCTACGCGTTGTTGCGTACGGGTGAGCTGATGGTCCCGATACCGGGGCTCCCCCGAACGGTCGATCTCGGTGGACCGCTCGGGGTTGCCCCGGCCATGGCCGCGTCGCTCGTGATTGCGGCGCTGCTCGGCATCCTCTTCTATGCCCTGATCTTCCGGCCGCTTCGTCACGCGCCGGTGATCGCCAAGGCCGTGGCCTCCATCGGTCTGATGATCGTGCTACAGGCGTTGATCGCATTGCGCGTCGGAACCGAGATCGTCGCGGTGGAACCGATCTTCGCCCTCGACAGCATCGCCATCGGTTCCATGCAGGCGCCGACCGACCGGATCTGGTTGGCTGCCGCCGTCGTCGCGGTCGCTCTGGTGGCAGCGCTGGTGTTCCGGTTCACTCGCTTCGGGACCGCGACGGAGGCTGCGGCCGAGTCGGAGAAGGGTGCTTATCTGACGGGGCTGTCACCGGACCGGATCGCGTTCAGCAATTGGGCGCTGTCGTCGGTGGTGGCCGGCCTCGGCGGCATTCTCATTGCGCCGATCGTGGCTCTGAATCCTGTTGCGTATTCCATGTTCATCGTTCCCGCACTCGCTGCGACTCTCGTCGGGAACTTCCGTTCGATCTGGCTGACCGTGGTCGCAGGCATCGCGATCGGTGCGTTGCAGGCCGAGACCACGAACCTGCAGGCAATCTTCGACTGGTTCCCGCGCGCAGGCGTGGCCGAGGCGATCCCGCTGCTGCTGATCCTCGTGTTCCTCGTCTTCAAGGGACGGCCGCTACCCGACCGTGGCAGCATCGTTCGGCAACGACTCGGCCACGCTCCGCGTCCCGAGCGGATCGCCGCCCCTGCGCTCTTGGCTGTCGCGGTCGCCGTCGTCGCACTGATGGTCACCGGCGGCAGTTACCGCGCCGCGATCATCACCAGCATCATCTTTGCGGTAATCGCGCTGTCACAAGTGGTGGTCACCGGATACACCGGGCAGGTGTCGTTGGCACAGCTCACGCTCGCTGGAGTGGGTGCCTACTCGGTCAGCGTGCTCAACACGCATCTCGGTATTCCGTTCCCGTTCGCGCCGCTCATCGGTGCACTGTTCGCGATGGTGATCGGAATCGTGATCGGCCTACCGGCCCTCCGGGTGCGAGGACTGCCCCTCACCGTGGTCACACTCGCGCTGGCGGTGTTCCTGGAAGCCTTCTGGTTCCGGAATCCGCAACTCAACGGTGGTGTTGCAGGTTCCCCGGTGGACACACCGCGAGTATTCGGAATCGACCTCGGAATCGGCGCGGGGGAGGGTTATCCGCGTCTCGCCTTCGCTCTGATGTGTCTGACGGTGCTCGTTGCGGTAGCTCTCGGTGTGGCAGGGTTGCGGCGCAGTCGTCTGGGAACCGACATGCTCGCGGTTCGAGCGAACGAGCGGTCTGCTGCTGCATCGGGAATCAATGTCCCTCGTACCAAGCTGACGGCATTTGCCATCGGCGCCTTCCTCGCCGGACTTGCCGGATCCCTCATGGCATACCAGCAGACGCTGGCGACGCCCGAACCGTTCACCGTGTTCCTGGGAATCACCCTGTTCGCGATCATGTACATCGCCGGTATCACCTCCGTCACGGGCGCCATCGTGGCCGGGATCATCGCGCCGGGCGGCCTGTTGTTCCTGTTCGTCGACCGCTTCCTGCACATCGGTGACTACTACGCGGTGATCAGCGGAATCCTGCTGATCGTCACAATCATGGTCAACCCGGACGGAATTGCGGGGAAGCTGCCCCGGATCCCGTGGCCGTCGGCGCGAAAGTCACCGGTGGGCACAACACCGAATATCCGGGTGACCGAACCGGTGGTCGCGCACTCGCCGTCGACCGCGGTGGGCGATCCACTCCTGTCCGTGCAGGGACTCAGCGTGAAATATGGTGCAGTAGAAGCAGCGTCGGACGTCACTTTCGATGTTCGGGCCGGGGAGATCGTCGGACTCATCGGACCGAACGGCGCAGGAAAGACCACCGTCATCGACGCGATCACCGGTTTCGCGCCGGCAACCGGGGCCGTCATCCTGGACGGGGTGGACGTCAGCAACCTACGACCGTACCGACTCAGCCGGAGCGGGCTCGGCCGCAGTTTCCAGGACGTCGAGCTGTACGACGACCTGTCGGTCGTCGAGAACGTGACCGTGGGTGCAGCGCGAGGCGAGGAGTCCTCCGCAACCGCGGTCGCGGAACGGGTGCGCCTGGTGCTCGACACCGTGGGGCTCGGCGATGTCGCGGATGCCGAAGTGTCGACCCTCTCGCAGGGCAGGCGTCAACTGGTGTCGGTCGCCCGCGTGCTGGTCTCGTCCCCGAAGGTGGCCCTGCTCGACGAGCCGGCGGCGGGCCTCGACAGCTCGGAGAGCCGCTGGCTCGGCGATCGCCTCCGCGCCGCACGCGAGGCGGGTACGTCGATTCTTCTCGTCGATCACGACATGGAACTGGTCCTCACGATCTGCGATCGTGTCGTCGTTCTGGATCTCGGACGAGTGGTGGCATGTGGCACCCCCGAGGAGGTGCGGGCCGACGAGCGCGTGATCAGTGCCTATCTGGGACTCCCGGTCGATCAGATGGATCCCGGGCACGACGCGATTCCCGAACTCGCGGCCGCACCCACCCATGATGCACAGGAGGCGCTCTCGTGAACGGACTGACGATTCGGAACCTTTCGACGGGTTACTTCCCTCAGCGGCCGTGCGTCCGAGGCGTGGACCTGGACGTAGAAAAAGGAACGATCACCTGCCTGCTGGGGCCCAACGGAGCGGGAAAGACGACACTGTTGCTGTCCCTCGCGGGTCTGTTGCCCCGGTTCGGTGGCGAGGTGATCGTGGACGGGGCGGCAGTCGCCGCGGGTCGTCCGCGTGACGCCGTGCGGTCCGGCATGGTGCTCGTCCCGGACGACCGTGCACTCTTCCGGGAACTGAGCACGGTCGACAATCTCCGTCTCGCAGTACATGAGCGGCGTCGCCGATCCGATGCTGTCGGCGAGGTGCTCGAATACTTCCCGGCGTTGGAGAAACGACTCCGTGTCGCCGCGGGCCGACTTTCGGGCGGTGAACAGCAGATGCTCGCCATCGGGCGGGCACTTCTGCAACGACCGAAGGTACTGCTGATCGACGAATTGAGCATGGGACTCGCTCCGGTGATCGTCGACGAGATCCTGTCGGTGCTGCGTCGGTTGGTCGAGGAACGGGAGATGTCTGTCGTTCTCGTCGAGCAGCACGTTCGCCTCGCCCTCGAAGTCGCCGACCGTGCCGCCGTGCTGGTGCACGGTTCGGTGGTGCTGGCGGACTCGGCCGACTCCCTCGGACGAGACCCCGGCTTGATCGAACGGGCCTATCTCGGGGACACGACCATGGCCCGCACCGGGATCGGAGGAGTGCTGTAGTCAGCGCGTCTACATGTCCGAAGCCGCGGAGCAGGAAGCTGGCCGCTCAGCGGGAGGCCTCCTCCCACGGCATTTTTCGAAACATATGGTCCCTCATGACAGTTGTTGTGACATAGCTCACGGCCTTCGGCCGTCGTCACGCCGCACACCACACCGTGGACATCAGCGCCCGGTCTCCCTCACTGGAAGGTTCGACATGACCAACGTAGTTGCCGACACTGCTGCCGCCGTCGCCGAAGCGGGCGCGCACGTCATCGAACCCCGCAAGATCTCGAGTGGTTTCTCATGGCCCGAGTGCCCACGCTGGCACAACGACACGTTCTGGTTCACCGACATGTACACCGCGACGCTGCGGACCTTGGACGCGGACGGGAACGCGACAGTCGTAGTCGACGCGTCGGGACGCCGCGCCGGAACGGACGTGCCGATCACGCTCGGCGGATTCGGATGGCTTCCGGACGGGCGACTCATCGTCACGTCCATGCACGAAAAGCTCGTCCTCGTGCACGGGGGAAACGGCCCGGATGATCTCGAAGTTCTCGTGGATGTCTCCGAGTTCGCGCAGGCTGCGATCAACGACATGGTCGTCGATGCGGACGGACGCGCCTACGTCACTCAGCTCGGGTTCGACCTCTTCGCAGGCCAGGATCCGGTGCCGTCTCCGATCATCGTTGTCGAACCCGACGGCACAGCCTCCACGGCGGACGAGGTGGGTCCGTTGCTGTGCGCCAACGGCATCGCGATCAGCGCAGACGGGACGAAGGTCTTCACCGCTGAGGTGATGGCGCAGAAGATCACGGTCATCGACCGCGCCGCCGACGGGTCGCTCTCCAACCCTCGCCCGTTCGCTACCTGCCCCTTCATGCCCGATGGCATCGGCCTCGACGAGAGCGGCGGCGTGTGGGCGGCGATGCCCGGAAGCGGCTACGTGGCCCGGTTCACGGAGGAGGGCATGACGGATGCGATTCCGCTGCCGTTGGAGAACGGCGTCGCGTCGGCATGCTTGCTCGGCGGTCCCGATCGCTCGACGCTCTACATGACGGTCGGCGTCGAGGTCTTCGACTTCGAAAAATCCGCCCGAGAAGCACAGGGCACCATCTGGGTTGCCGATGTCTCCACACGCGGCGGCGACACCCGTCCCTGACACGCATCATCCACTCCACATTCGAGGACATCTCATGACAACACTGGATTTCAGCGATCGCGTGGTCGTGATCACCGGGGCGGGCCGCGGCATCGGCCGCGCTCACGCCGAACTGCTGGCCGCCCTCGGCGCCGCCGTGGTCGTCGGCGATCTCGGCGCCACCGTCGACGGTTCCGGAACCGAAGGTGACGACCCCGCCGGCGAGGTCGTCGAGGCGATCACCGCGGCCGGTGGGCGCGCTGTTGCGTGCTCGGCCGACGTCGCCACCGAAGACGGTGCCAACGCACTGGTCGACGCAGCACTCTCGGAGTTCGGACAGTTGGATGCGGTGATCAACAATGCCGGCATCGTCCGCACCGCACGGTTCGACGAGGTTCCCTACGAGGAGTATCAGCGGCACCTCGACGTCCACTACTTCGGTGCGCTGCGAGTGTGCCGCGCGGCGTGGCCGCATTTGCTGAAGTCGCCGGCCGGCCGTGTGGTGAACACCATTTCGCAAGCGATGCTGGGTAATCCGGACATGTCCCACTACGGGGGATCGAAGGGTGCGTTGTTCGGTCTGACCCGCAACCTCGCTGTCGAGGGTCTGGCCGCGGGTGTGATGGTCAATGCCATCGCCCCCGGCGCGGGGACCCGTATGGCCGAAGCCTCTGCCGACAGTCTTTCCCCGGAGGTTATGGAGTACATGCGTATCCAGCTGCGCCCGGAGCACGTCGCACCGGTTGCTGCCTACCTCGTCCACCCGGACTGCACAGTGACCGGTGAGGTCTTCAACGTGGCCGGTGGAATCGTCAACCGGCTTGCACTCGTCAATACGGTCGGCATCCATGATCCGTCTCTGACGGTCGACACCGTCGCCGAACGCTTCGACGAGATCATGGCGATCAGCCCCGATGCCATGCCGCAGGTCGTCGCACCGGCCGAGGTTCCCGCCTCGTCCTGAGCAGCATCCTGACGACACCGGTTCAGCCCCAGGAGAATTACAGTGAGCTCAACGGAAACATCCACGAATACCGCCGATCAGATGGTCGACACTGCATATCCCTTCGCCGCCGTCCCGTCGAACGAGGCCGCCCAGCGGTATATCGCGATCGCGGCCGATCGTCCGATGACCAAGATGACGATGCCGATCGGCGGCGATGTCTGGGTCATCCACCGCAATGCCGCGGCGCGAGAAATGCTCAGCGATCCCCGATTCGTCCGGGGGCCCTTCCGTACCGGAGAGCGAGCCGTGCCCTACTTCGTGGAGTTCCCGGACTTCCTGAAGTCGACGATCCAGTTCGAGGATCCGCCGCACCACACCAAGCTCCGCAAGCTCGTGCAGAAGTCGATTTCCCCGAAGCGTGTGCGTGCCATGCGGGAATCGGCTGTGGAGTTCGCCAACCAGCTGATCGACGCGATGATCACGAAGGGTGCGTCAGCGAACCTCGTGAGCGACTACGCCGTAGCGTTGCCGATCCAGATGCTGTCGAACCTGCTCGGTGTTCCCCCGGAGGATCGGCCGAAGTTCCAGAAGTGGAGTGCGGCCACGCTCGCGGTGGCGAACATGCCCGAGGACGAGGTCGTACAGAATATGACCGAGCTCTTCATGTATCTGACCGCGCTCATCGAGGACCGTCGCAAGAATCCCCGCGAGGACCTTCTCAGCGATCTCGCCAACGCACCGGACAAGGACGATTCTCTCACCGACGGTGAGATCCTGCCTATCGCGATGATCCTGATCGTCGCGGGCTTCGACAACACTGCGAACTTCATCTGTTCAGGTGTGCTGTCGCTGCTGCGTCACCCCGACCAGTTGGAGGTCCTGCTCGAGGACGTCGACACGGTGGCGCCCACCGCCGTCGAGGAGATCCTCCGAAACGGTCGCATGGCCATCTACGACACCGTCGCGGGTGGTGGTGGTCTGGTTCCGTTCGTGGCCACAGCGGACGTGGAGATCGATGGTCAGATCATCGCCGAGGGTGAGGCTGTGCTGGTGGACCCAGCCGCAGTCAACCACGACGGCATCGCGCTCGAGGACGCAGGCAAGTTCGACGTGCGCCGGAAGAACAATCCGCAGCTGACTCTGAGCTACGGCTTGCATCACTGCCTCGGTGCCCCGCTCGCGCGGATGGAGATGCAGGTCGCGATCACCGAGTTGTTCAAGCGACTTCCAGGCCTCACACTGGCCGGCGAGGTCGTCGTGGACAACGACAACCTCACCCTTCCCATCGTCGATCTTCCCGTCACCTGGTAGGGAATCGACATGCCCAAGGTCTTCTATTCGCAGCCCGACGGGACAGAACGGATGATCGACGGTACGGCCGGAGACTCCGTCATGTCGACGGCCGTCCGCAACGGTGTCGCAGGAATCGTTGGTCAGTGCGGTGGCTCGCTGTCGTGTGCGACATGCCACGTCTACCTCGCCGACGACGATCAGGAGCATTTCGATCCTCCGTCGGAGGACGAGGACGACATGCTGGACTGCACGGCCAGTGATCGAGAGGATTCGTCGCGGCTGTCGTGCCAGCTGATTCTCTGCGAGGGCATCGACCTTCACGTGACGGTCCCCGATGAACAGACGTGAGTTCGCCGAACCTGTATCGGGCAGTGGAGGTCCACCACGCAGTGTGGCGGTCGTCGGTGCCTCACACGCGGCGGTGCATCTGGCAGATAGGCTCAGGCTCGGTGGCTACACCGGTGCGCTGACACTGATCACCGACGAGCCGCACCTGCCGTACCAGCGTCCGCCGTTGTCGAAAGCGTGGCTGAAAGGCGCTGCGGTGCCGGACTCGCTGGTATTGCGCGCCGCGGACCACTACGTGGGGAACGGTATCGAACTGCTCCGCGGTACGGCGGTCCACCACATCGACCGCGAGAGCGGAGGTGTCGTCGTACACGTGTGTGACTCCGACGGAGAACACAGCACAAGGGCTTTCGATCGTCTGGTGCTTGCCACCGGTGCACGCGCACGTCGTTTGGACATCCCCGGTTCCGGCCATCGCGACGTTCTGGTGCTGCGCGAACTCGACCATGCCCAGCGCATGGCGGAGCGTGTCGGGGCCGGACCGGTGGTGGTGATCGGCGGTGGCTTCATCGGGCTCGAGGTGGCCGCCACTCTCCGAGGTCTGGGCACGGACGTCACGGTGGTGGAGGCGGGCCCGCAGCTGATGGGCCGTTCCGTCGGGCCGGGAACCGCCGAGTTCCTGCTCGCGGCGCACCATGAGATGGGTGTCGATGTACTTCTCGGGGCGACGCCCACGGAGTTCGTCGTCGACGGCGACCGGATCCGCGCGGTCCGACTCGCCGACGGTCGCCAGATCCCCGCAGCGTCAGTGATCGTAGGTGTCGGTGCGGAGCCCCGGACGGAACTCGCCGAGCAACTCGGTCTCGAGTGCGAACGCGGTGTCGTCGTCGACGAACATTGTGTGACCTCAGATGGTCGAATTCTTGCCATCGGGGACTGCACCGTGCAGGAATCCCGCGGCGGCGGTCGGGTTCGCCTCGAATCCGTCGACAACGCAACCGAACAGGCCAACATCGCAGCGGCCACCCTGCTCGGCAGCGTGGTGCCCGATCGGCCCTGTCCGTGGTTCTGGTCGGACCAGGGCCCATGGAAGTTGCAGATCGTCGGATTGGTGAAGACGCACACCGACACGGTGGTTCGGACGGATCCGAGCAAGCCGTCGCGTAGCGTCGCCCTCTACTTCGAGGACGATGTACTCGTCGCCGCCGAATGTGTCAATGCACCGGCCGACTTCGTCGCGTTACGATCCGCGCTAGCGCGGGGCTTCCGGCCGTCGCGAGAAATGCTGGCGGACACGTCGGTTCCGCTGAAGAAGCTGTTGTCCGCGGTCCGTTCCGCGTGAGAACTCGATGAGCCGGCACAGCACCGACGGTGCTGTGCCGGCTCATGGCGCCTCGGTGCTGTTCGTATTGCGCAGGAGCATGTTCGCGCCTGCCTCGCCACCGCGTCGATGCTCGTCCATCAGCGTGACCAGACGCTCGTTGTCGTGGTGGGCAAGCGCGTCGATCATGGCCTCGTGTTCGGCCACGACCCGTCGTCGCACCTCGGCATCGAAGAGGTACGCGGCGTGGTAGGGCATGGCCAGCCGCCACAGACGACGGATCTCCGTCACCACCAGACCCAGGGGCGAACGGTCGAACATGGCGAAATGGAACTCTTGGTTCGCCAGACGCATCTCCAGAAGGTCGGCGCGTTCCGCCGCGTCGGAAACACGGTCGCCCAGCGCGCGGATCTCGGTGAGAGCGTCGTCGTCGAATGCGGGCAGGGAAGCGAGGACCTCGCGTTCGAGGACGTTCCGCATCAGATAGATCTGGTCGAACTCCGACTGCTCGAGTCTGACGATCGCGTATCCGACGTTCCGACGGTGTTCGACAAGTCCCTGTGAGGCCAGCCGGCTCAGCGCCTCCCGGATCGGGAGACGACTGACACCGAGCCGTTCGGCCATCAATTCCTGCCGGACCGGTTGGCCGGGAAGCAGATCACCGGTGACGATCATTCGCTCGATCTCCGTGCCCACCCAATCGGCGTCGCGGACGGACGAGTCGCGCTGCCGGTCTGCCGGTGTAGCCCGTCGGTTCACCTTCGTCCCTTCTCTGCCGCTTCGCATCGACCGCTCGTGGCGACGATCGGTCATGCGTTGCCGAGCGCACCACCGGTCTTCAGAACGACGATGTCCTCCTCGCTGTAGCCCATCGCGCCGAGCACCGCTCCGGTATCGGCTCCGAGCGACACAGCCCTGCGAGGTGTACGCGTCGCAGTCCGGCCGAGCTTGATCGGCACACCCAGGCCACGATAGTCGACGGTGTCCAGGAAGAGTCCGCGGTGAACGGTCTGGGGAGCGGTGAGCGCCTGGTCGACCGTGTTGACCGGGCTGGCGGCGACCCCGGCCCGGTCGAGTTCGGCGGAGAGGTCGTCGCAGTTTCGTGCAGCGATATGTCCGCCGAGCAGGCCGGAGAGTTCGTCCCGGTTCTGCGAGCGCGCACCGTTGGTGACGAACCGCGGATCGTCGGCGAGTTCCGGCACGCCAAGGGCGGTGACCAGCAAGCGGAACTGCCGGTCGTTGGCCGCGCTGACGAAGAAGTCACCGTCGCGAGCAGCGAAGACCTGATAGGGCACGACGCTCGGGTGATAGTCGCCGGTACGCTGTGGCACCTTGCCGCTGGAGACCCAGTTGGAAGCGTGCGGATGCAGGAGCGAGATCACCGAGTCGAGGAGCGTGATGTCGACGAGTTGCCCGCGTCCGCTGCCGTCGCGTTCCCTCAGCGCGAGCAGGATGCCGCTGACCGCCATGTGTGATGCGACGATATCGACGATCGGCACTCCGACGCGCAGCGGGTTGCCGTCCGGATAGCCGTTCACGCTCATCAATCCACCGAAGGACTGCAGCACTGCATCGTACCCCGGTAGACCGCCCATCGGTCCGTCGACGCCGAACCCGGTGACCCGGCAGTACACCAGCCGGGGATTCTCCTCGGCGAGCACGGTTTCGTAGTCGAATCCCCAGCGGGCCATCGTGCCTGCCTTGAAGTTCTCGATCACGACGTCGGCGCCGCGCAGCAGATGTGCAAGTACCTCTCGTCCGGTATCGGTCCGGAGGTCCAGGCAGATGTTGTCCTTGCTGTGGTTGAGACCCGCGTAGTACGCGCTGCTCTCGCCGTCCTCATCGAAGGGAGGACCCCAACCACGCGTTTCGTCGCCCGAGGGCGCTTCGACCTTGATCACCTCGGCGCCGTGGTCGGCAAGAGTCTGAGCGGTGTACGGCCCCGCCAGTACCCTGCTGAGGTCGAGCACTCGCAGTCCTGCGAGCGCGCCGGTTCCGGTGTTCTGCTCGGCCGCGCGCCACGCGGCACGACCGTCGATCGTGTACGTCGTGTCGCCTGTTGAAGTGGATACGTTCATGCCGGGCTCCCGTTCGTGGTCGGTGTATTGCGGTGCGGGGTCCGTCCTCCCACGATCACGTCCTAGACGTCGGCACTCTCATCGAGGATCAGACCGGCGAGGTCTTCTGCCCGGAACTGTTCCGAGCCGTGGCGGTCGCGCCAGCTCCACAGCGACGTGGCGCTTTCGCTCGCGGCGTCGGGAGAAGTCGAAGCCATGCGGCGACGTTAGCAGAGGTGGAGACTATTTTGGATCCAATATTGATTGACAAAATTCGGTCGGTTGCTGTGCACTGGCCTACACCAGAAGTCGCCGTACTGCCGGCGGGAAGGAGCACCTGTGTTCAGCTTGACGGGACATATCGCACTTGTCAGCGGAGGCGGCCAGAGTGTCGGTGAAGGAATCGCGAAAGTTCTTGCGCGGCAGGGGGCGGCGGTGATCGTCAACGACCTGTTCGCAGAACGTGCCGAAAAGGTCGCGGCCGCGATCGTCGAGGAAGGGAACGTGGCCGTGGCCTCGGCCTTCGATGTCACCGACTTCGACTCCACACTCGAACACGTGCGGGCCGCGGAAAAGGAACTCGGCGGGCACGTCGACATCGTGGTCAACAATGCCGGGGTGGCGGAAGGCCGTGTCATCAAACCGTTCCGGGAACTTTCTCCCGAGGAGTGGCGGGCCCCCATCGACCTCAACATCTTCGGTGCGATGAACTGCATCAAGGTCGCCCTCGACGGGATGTGCGAGGCGGGCTGGGGGCGAGTCGTCCAGATTTCGTCGGGCTCCGCCCGAACAGGCCAGAACATCAACCAGACGATGTACGCAACGGGCAAGAGCGGCATCGAGGGCTTCATCCGTCACCTGGCAGCCGAAACCGGCCAGTACGGCGTCACCGCGAACATCGTGGCGCTCGGTCACCAGAAGAACCTCGAGGACAAGATGAGCCCCGAGATGATCGAGCAGATTCTGCAGACCATCCCGATCGGCCGCCTGGGCGACCCGCTCGAGGTCGGCGCGTTCTGCGCCTACCTGGCGTCGAACGAGGCCGGCGGTGTCACAGGACAGACGATGGACTTCAACGGCGGGTCCCAGACGCGATGACGGCACCAGGCTCGCATCCGCAGACCAGGATGTCGCTCAGCGCGTTGCGCGTGACCGACCTCGATCGCGCGGTCGAATTCTACGTTCGGGGTTGCGGATTCGTGCACGATAAGGACCTCACGACCTCCACGTTTCGGGCAGTGATCGTCCGGGCCGGTGCTGCCGGACTCGAACTCGTAGTGCCGACGGACGGCGGCGCAGACGCCGTGCCCGACCACGGCAACATGCTCGTCAAGGTCGTCGTCAACACCACCGACATCCGCGAGCAGATGGCCAGGGCATGCGCGCACGGAGGCGTGGAGGTGACCCCGGTGACGACGCTCGATGGCTATGACATGACGATCGGGACTGTACGCGACCCTGATGGCTACCTGGTGGAATTCGTGCAGCGCAACTGACATGAAGGGTAACCGACCCGAAGGCTCCGACTCGAGGTACCGCAACGGCGGTGGTGGTGGGCAGGCCCACCACCACCGCCGTTGTCAGCGGAAGGACCGACGCTGATAACTCGGTCAGTGGCGCGCGAGGTCCGTCGCCACACACCGCTGCCAGATCTCGCCGGCGACCACGCGCAGTGGAGCAACCATCTTCTGGAGGTCCAACGCACCGATCGGCGCGCAGACCGAGAGCCCTGCCAGGTTGCCGTACATGTGGTCGGGAGGACCGATCGAGACCCCGACGCAGGCAATGCCGGGGAACGCTTCACCGCGGTCGAAGGCAGCGCCGTGGTCGCGAATCTGTGCCATCTCCTTGTCGAATCTGACAGCCCCGGAACGGGCGACGGCCGGGTCTTCGGGTGCGCCGGCGGCGTCGCGTAGTGACGGGGGCTGTGCGGGTGCCGCATAGGCCATGATGACCTTGCCGACCGCCGTCAGGTGGGCGGGTACTCGTTGGCCGACGGCAGTCGGTGTCGAACCCGATGCGCGGCCGTTCACCTTGGCGAGATAGACGGTGTCGTCGCGGTCGACGACCCCGAGTTGGATGGTGTACCCGATCCGCTGGGCGAATCCCTGCATCACGGGGCGCGCCTGGTGTAGGAGCCGATTCTGGTTGAGTGCGGCCTGCCCCATTTCGTATGCCTTCAACCCCAGCTCGTAGGTCTGTTCGGGCGACCGGGCGAGCCACCCGGCATTGGAGAGCTGCTCGAGCAGACGGTGCGCCGACGACCTTGGAAGCCCTGTGCGCGCCGTGACCTTGGCCAGGGTCATCGGACCTGTGCTCAAGGCCTCCAGAACCAGCGACATCCGGTCCACGACGGAAACCGGCAGCCCATCAGTGCGTGATGTACTCAACTCATCCTCCTGACACCCGCGGCGGGTGTGACATGCCTCACGGTACCTGTGGTGCGTGTAGCGCATCAATCGTGTGACGACCGTGCCAGCCGGCAGGGCGCTCGTCGAAACTGGCCTCCCGTTGTGCGGGAGACCGACGTCACAGGACCTTTTCGGCTTGCCAAGCTGACCATCACGCGGCGGGTGAGTGTCGCGATCAGTCGATCAGGAGGCATCGTGAGTTCTACCGACACCGAGGATCAGGTTCGCGTCATCGACACCGGCACACCGCCGGAACGCTACGCCCGCGGGTGGCACTGCCTCGGACTGATACGCGACTTCGCCGACGGAAAGCCGCACCAGGTCGATGCATTCGGGACCGCCCTGGTCGTGTTCGCAGGGGAAGACGGGCGACTCAACGTTCTCGACGCATACTGCCGGCACATGGGCGGAAATCTGGCGCAGGGAACAGTCAAGGGAAACGCCATAGCTTGTCCGTTCCATGACTGGCGATGGCGAGGTGACGGAAAATGCGCCTCGATTCCCTACGCACGCCGGGTGCCGCCGATTGCCAGGACGCGGGCGTGGACGGTGGCGGAAGTGAACGGCCAGCTCTTCGTCTGGCACGACCCTCAGGGTGGCAAGCCGCCCGCGGAACTCGCGATTCCCGAGATCCCCACCTACGGCGACCCCGGCTGGACCGACTGGGTATGGAACTCGATCGAGGTCACCGGATCGAATTGTCGCGAGATCGTGGACAACGTCGTCGACATGGCGCACTTCTTCTACGTGCACTACGGAATGCCGACCTACTTCCGTAACGTCTTCGAGGGGCACACGGCGACACAAGTGATGAGGTCGCTTCCTCGCGCTGACGCTGTCGGCGTGAGTACATCCACGAACTACAGCGCGGAAAGCCAATCGGATGCATCGTATTACGGTCCGTCATACATGATCGACAAGCTGTGGATCGGCGGCAGCGATCCCGATGCTGCGCCGAACGTCTACCTGATCAACTGCCACTACCCGATCACGCCGACGTCGTTCCGGCTCCAGTACGGCGTAATCGTGGAGAAGCCGGAGGGAGTCCCCGGAGAGCAGGCCGACCAGATTGCTCGGGCGGTCGCCGACGGCGTCGCGATCGGGTTCGAACAGGACGTGGAGATCTGGAAGAACAAGTCACGGATCGACAACCCGCTGCTCTGCGAAGAAGACGGCCCCGTGTATCAGCTTCGTCGCTGGTACGAGCAGTTCTACGTGGACGTCGAAGACATCCGGCCGGAGATGGTCAACCGGTTCGAGTACGAGCTCGACACCGAGCGGGCGCTGAAGAGCTGGCAGGCGGAAGTGGACGACAACCTCGCTGCCGGACGCAGCGCCTTCGCGCAGCACTGACCAGGGGCTCACGCGTCTTCCGCCCAGCAATACGGACCGCGACCCGACGCGCGGCGCGATCCCCATCCGACCTTTCACAGGAGAATTCCATGAGTTACGAAGTGCTCGACAGAATTGTTGCGATCGCCGACGACCTCCGAGCGGGATCCGAGGAATCCGACTCGCTCGGCCGACTGACCGACGACATGGCCAAGAACCTCCGCAATACCGGCATCATCCGATTGCTGCAGCGTAAGAAGTACGACGGCTACGAGGCGCACCCCCGCGAGTTCGCCGAAACCGTCATGAAGACCGCAAGCATCTACGGATCCGCGGGATGGGTCGGCGGAATCGTCGGCGTACATCCGTGGCAGCTGGCGTTCGCGGACCCCAAGGTGCAGGACGAAGTGCTGGGCTCGGACACCGACACGTGGCAGGCATCGCCGTACATGCCGGGCGGCATCGCCGTTCCCGTCGACGGCGGATACCGGATGTCGGGAAGGTGGCAGTTCTCGTCCGGAACCGATCACTGCGACTGGATCTTCCTCGGAGCGATGGTCGGTGACGAGGACGGCAGGCCGCTCATGCCGCCCGTCGGGCTCCATGTGATCCTCCCGCGTGCCGACTACGAGATCATCGAGGACTCGTGGGACGTCGTCGGCCTGCGTGGTACGGGGAGCAAGGACATCGTCGTCAAGGATGCCTTCATCCCGGACTACCGGGTGATGAAAGGCCAGGATGTAATCGACGGCACCGCGGCGAAAGAGTACGGCGTCACGGAGACCCTGTACCGGATGCCGTGGTCGACGATGTTTCCGCTCGGCATCACCTCCGCGACCATCGGTATCTGCGAAGGTGTGCTCGCCGCAGGCATCGAGTACCAGCGCAGCAGGGTCGGGGCCACAGGTACCGCCATCAAGGACGACCCGTATGTGCTGCACGCACTCGGTGAAGCGGCATCGGAAATCGATGCGGCCCGCCAGCAGTTGCTCGCCAACCTCGACCGCATCTGGGACCTCGTCGACGCAGGCAAGGAGGTCGACTTCGAAACCCGCGCCACATCACGACGCAATCAGGTGCGCTCCGCATGGCGGGCTGTCCGCGCCGCGGACGACATCTTCGACCGATCCGGCGGCAATGCACTCCGCGTCGACAACCCGCTGCAGCGGTTCTGGCGCGACGCACACGCCGGCCTGCACCACGCCATCCACGTGAGCAGCACGCCGTATCACGCATCCGCCATGGCATCACTCGGGGTAGATGTCCCGAACGGTCCTCTGCACGTGATGATCTGACGCTTCTCCGCCTGCTTCGAAAGGAACACTGTGACTGAGATCAAGAGCCTCGGATACGTTCGAGTCCAGGCGACGGACATGACGCGCTGGCGTGAGCTCGGATTCGAGGTGCTCGGGTTCGCCCCTGGCTCCGGGCCCGAGGACGACGCACTGCACTTCCGCATGGACGAGCGCCTGGCTCGTATCACCGTCGAGCCCGGCGACACCGACCGTGTCACCGCGGTCGGCTGGGAGGTCCGCGACGGTACTGCGTTGCGAGCACTTGCCGATCGCCTCGATTCTGCGGGATGCGACTACACACCCATGCCGTTCGAGATGTGCGAGCGGCGCCGGGTGGAGGGCGGACTCACGATGACGGACCCCGGCGGCACACCGCTCGAGTTCTTCTTCGGCCCCGCACTCGACCACAGCCCCGTCGTCACGCGCTACGGACAAAAGTTCGTGACCGGGGCACAAGGACTCGGACATGTGGTCATGCCGACCAGCGCCTTCGACGAGTCGTTCCGCTTTTACACCGAAGTACTGGAGTTTCTCCCGCGCGGTGCGTTCAGGCTGCCGACGCCCCCCGATGTGGATCCCTTGCGAATCCGATTCCTCGGCGTCAACCAGCGTCATCACAGCCTTGCGATCATGCCGAGCCCCGAGGATCGTGATCCCGGGTTGATCCACGTCATGGTGGAGGTCGACTCCCTCGACGCAGTGGGCAGGGCACTCGACCAGGTTCAGGCGCGGGACTTTCCGGTGTCCTCGACACTGGGCCGGCACACCAACGACAAGATGGTCTCGTTCTACGTCGGAGTCCCGGGCGGCTGGGACATCGAATACGGCACCGAGGGAATGCTCGTCGACGAGACGTACTACACGGCGGAAGAGATCACCGCGGACAGCTACTGGGGCCACGAATGGTTGTGGGCCAAGCAGATGAAGGACGCCACAGCATGACCCCGCCGGCCGATTCGGGACAGGGGACCCGCCCCGACAAGGATGTGAACACCGTGGACACGCGCACATGCGATGTCGATGCGGTCGTGATCGGTGCCGGCATCTCCGGTCTGTACGCGGTGTACAAGCTTCGCGCACGCGGAATGAGCGTGCACGGCTTCGAATCTGCGGCAGGAGTGGGTGGTACGTGGTTCCACAACCGCTACCCGGGTGCGCGCTGTGACGTCGAGAGCATCGACTACTCGTACTCGTTCGACGAGGATCTTCAGCAGGAGTGGACGTGGTCGGAGCGGTTCGCGACCCAAGAGGAAATCCTGGCGTATCTCGAGCACGTGGCCGATCGGCACAACCTGCGCGGCGCCTTCGAGTTCCTCACCCGCGTCGACTCCACCGTGTACGACGAAGATTCCGGCTTCTGGACGGTCACGACGGACACCGGGCGATCGGTGACCGCCAGGTTCTGCATCATGGCCACCGGCGTGTTGTCGGCGACGAATCGCCCCGACATCCCGGGTCGCGATTCGTTCACCGGCGAGTCGTATCACACAGGCGAATGGCCGCACGATCCCGTCGACTTCGCAGGCAAGCGCGTCGGCGTCATCGGAACGGGATCGTCGGGTATCCAGTCGATCCCGGTGATCGCACAGGAAGCCGAGCAGGTCGTCGTCTTCCAGCGCAGCCCCAACTATTCGATCCCTGCGGGGAATCGCCCGCTGAGCGACGAGCAGATCGCCGAGGTGAAGGCCTCGTACCCGGAGCGGCGCCGCCTCGCGCGACTGAGCGGCGGCGGCACCCCGTTCACCCCGTATCCCAAGGGGGCGATGGAGGTCGACGAGGCGGAGCGACGCAGGGTGTACGACGAATGGTGGCAGCGCGGCGGCTACCTGTTCGCGAAGGCGTTCCCGGACCAGACCGTCAGCATCGAGGCGAACGACAGCGCACGTGAGTACGTCGAGGCGAAGATCCGCGACATGGTGAACGACCCGGAGGTCGCGGACCAGCTGATCCCCACCGACCACCCGATCGGGACGAAACGGATCGTCACGGACGACGGCTATTTCGAGGCGTTCAACCGGGACAACGTGGCGCTGGTAAACCTCCGCAGCACACCGATCGCGGAGATCACCGCAGACGGTGTCCGTACCAGCGACAGTCACTACCCGCTCGACATGCTCATCTTTGCCACCGGCTTCGACGCGATGACCGGTGCCTTGTCGCGAATCGACATCCGTGGGCGCGATGGTCGAACCTTGCGCGAGGAGTGGGCCGCGGGACCACGCACGTATCTGGGACTGGCGTCCCACGGTTTTCCCAACATGTTCTTCATGGTCGGTGCTGGCAGCCCGAGCGTGCTGGCGAACATGGTGCTGATGGCGGAACAGCAGGTGGACTGGATCTCCGACTGTCTCGATCACCTCGACGAGCACAACGCCCGGGCGATCGAGGCCGGCGAACAGGCCGTCGACGAGTGGGTCGCCGAATGCAACGAGAAGGCAGCGGGCACCTTGTTCCCATCCGCCAACTCCTGGTACATGGGCGCAAACATCCCCGGCAAACCACGGGTCTTCATGCCGTACATCGGCGGCTTCGCGAACTACGGCAACATCTGTGCGGAGGTCGCCGCAGCAGGCTACAAAGGGTTCGACATAGTGGGGGCGGAGGGTACCTGAGATGACCGCCTCACCTTCGGCGGTCGGATCCCGAGTCGCCGACGACCATGAATCACAACTGCACGCGGCGATCGACATCTGCGATCCTGCGCCGCTGCTCATGTCTCTGGTGCACGTCACAGGCGACACCGGATTGCTCGACGAGTTCGGGTCGCGTCTGACGATCGGCGAACCCGGCAACCACTACCGCACCGGTACCCGGCCGACCACCCCTCCGGGGCAGTACCCGGACGACGTGGTCGCCGATATCCGGGCACGTGCGCACGAACTGCTCACTCCCGAGATGGACGATCGGCTCGGCGTTCCCGAGCCGGAGCTGTTCGGCCGGATGGCGAACGTGGCGACCTCCGAGCGCGTCGACGAGGAGTTCGTGCCGATCCTGCGCGAACAGGCCGGGTTCGTGCTCAGCGAACGCCGGGTGCCCGTCACCGTGACACCGCCCGCCGATTTCTCGGTCATCGTCATCGGTGCGGGGATCGTCGGCATCAACGCAGCGATCAAGCTGCAGGACGCAGGGTTCCGCTACCAGGTGTTCGAGACGCGCCACGAGATCGGCGGAACGTGGTCGCGCAACACCTATCCGGGTGCTGCGGTCGATACACCGAGTCATTACTACTCGTACTCCTTCGAGCTGAATCCGGACTGGTCGAAGTACTACCCGTCGGGTACGGAGTATCAGAAGTACTTGAAGGGGGTCGTCGACACCTACGGGATCGCGGAGAACATTTCGTTGAGCACCCGGGTGCTGTCCGCGCACTGGATCGACGACGAACACGTGTGGGAGGTGACCGTCGAATCCGCCGATGGGACTCGCGAGGTGCACCGTGCGAGAGCGGTGGTGACCGCGCTCGGCATGCTCAATTCACCGAACATTCCGGATGTCGAGGGAATGGACTCGTTCGCCGGCACCGTCGTTCACACTGCGGAGTGGGACGAAAACCTCGATCTGACCGGCAAACGAGTCGTTGTGCTCGGTACCGGTTGCACCTCCGTTCAGGTGGTGGCCAGCATCGTCGATCGGGTGAAGTCGCTCGACGTCGTGGTGCGGTCGCCGCACTGGATCGTTCCGGAGAAGAGCGTCGTGAACGACGTTCCCGAGGGTGAGAAGTGGGCGCTCGCGCATATCCCGCGGTATCACGAGTGGTTCCGGCTGCGGTCGTACTGGTTTGCGTCCGACAATCTGTACGCCATGCCGCGGATCGATCCCGAATGGGCACGGACGCACTTCTCGGCGTCGCCTGCCAACGAGATGGTGCTCGAGACAGCGCTGAACCATCTCCGGTCCAGCTTCGCCGACAGGCCGGATCTCGTGGAAAAGCTGACACCGGATTTCCGGCCGTACAGCAAGCGAATCATCAAGGACCCCGGTTTCTTCCGCGCCCTCGCCCGTGAGCACGTGGCCCTGCACCGGGCATCTTTTCAACGGGTGGCACCCGACGGTGTGGTCACCACCGAGGGCGAGTTCATACCCGCCGACGTCATCATCCTGGCAACGGGTTTTGCGTTGGAGTTCACCACGTCGATCGATATTGCCGGACGGGACGGACGCACGCTCGCCGGCCAGTGGAAGAACGGCAACGACCCCCGTGCCTATCTGGGTATCCAGGTGTCCGGATTTCCGAACCTCTTCGTCACCGCCGGACCGAACTCGGCGCCGAACCACGGTGCAGGACACAATATCCTGAGCGAAGAGCACGTCCACTACATCATCGAATGCCTGCAGTACCTCGTGGAGAACGGGCACGACGCACTGGATGTGCGGCAGGACGTGCTCGACGAATACAACCGCAAGGTAGACGAAGCCCTCGACAAGACGGTTTGGGTACATCCCGGCGCGGAGATCAACGGGTACTACCGAAACAGCGAAGGACGTGCTGTCGTGCCGTGCCCCTGGCGTCTGGTCGACTACTGGACACTGCTGCGGGAGCCGAATCCGAAGGACTTCGACTTCATCGACCCGGCCACACCGCGTGACGAGAGAAATGGAGATGCCTCGAAATGACGATGCAGCCTCTGACGTGCGAGGAATGTGGGATCGGCGTCCTCGTCGAGAAGTTCAGCCCCGCCCACACGTCGATCCAATGGGAATCGGACACGTCGTGGTGTCCGTTGATGCCGGAGCAGTTGTCGCTCGGTGACCATCGTCGAGAATGCGCCGCACTGCGCAGCACCATCGACCGCGCGGTGGCGTCTCTCGAACTGAGCGAGACCCGTATCGAGTTGCCTGTCGGCCCGGATCTGCCGCGGCTGCACTGACGAATAGTGCCGCCGGACGGTGGCATTCAGAGTTGTGAAAGGGTGCTGTGGGCATTTATGCAGTGACGGGATCTGCGTCCGGTATGGGACGCGCGGTGACGGAGCAGCTCCGCGAAGCCGGGCATACCGTCATCGGCGTCGATCTCGAGGAAGCCGACGTCGTAGCCGATCTGTCGACCGGCCATGGTAGAACGCAGGCGATACGAGCGGTTCTCGAGTCGTCGGGTGGCCGGCTGGACGGTGTTGTGCTCGCGGCCGGTCTCGGACCGGCCCCTGGCCCGGACCGGCCGCGGTTGATTGCCCAAGTCAACTACTTCGGTGTCGTCGATCTCCTGGAAGGGTGGCGAGGTGCGCTCGCAGCAGCGGGCGGGGCCAAGGTGGTCGTGTTCTCCAGTAACTCGACCACGACCACGCCGGCGGTGCCTCGCCGCACGATCAACGCATTCCTCGCTGGCGACGCGGACCGGGCTGTGAAGTCGGTTCGCCTGTTCGGGAAGGTTGCTCCGTCGATCATCTATGCGGGCTCGAAGATCGCGGTCAGCAGGTGGGTGCGACGCACTGCGGTTCGACCGGAATGGGCGGGCTCGGGTATCCGGCTCAACGCTCTCGCGCCGGGGGCGATCATGACCCCGTTGCTGGAGAAGCAGCTGTCCACTCCGTCCGAGGCGAAGGCCATCCGGTCGTTCCCGGTGCCCGTGGGAGGTTTCGGTGACGCTGAGAAGCTCGGTGCGTGGGTGGTGTTCATGCTGTCGGACAACGCGGACTTCCTCTGCGGAAGTGTGGTTTTCGTCGACGGCGGTTCCGATGCGTACTTCCGCGCCGGTGATTGGCCGCGCTCCGTTCCGGTCCGCCGGATCGTGCCCTATCTCTATCGGTTCATGAAGTTCGGTCGTTGACCGAGGAATGTCGGACGGTTCGAAGACGAAGACCGGAATCGAGTGACCCGGGCGACGGGTGGCAGTGGGGAGCAACTCATGTGAGCATCCTGACCTACGCCGGCGAGGGCAAATTCTCGAGGCTGGAGGACATCTACGGTGTCACCAGCTTCCTCGACCTGATCAAGAACTGGGGGAGACGCGCCATGGAGTTGGGCACGTTCGATTCGACTCAGCGCGGCTGGTTTGCTCAGGTCTACCCCGAGACGGTCCCGCAATCCGTTCCGACTGATGTGAGAGATGTCGAGAGGCGGGTGTCTGTTTCGCCGAGGTTCCGTACAAGATTGCTGTTCCACTGAGCGGGCTCAGACGCTGCGGGCGGCACGTTACGGGATCAGGCTGGCGACAGTAGCCTTTCAGAGAGTCGAGGAAACGCATGAGTGGAGTGTTGGCAGGGAGAACTGCGCTGGTGACCGGCAGCAGCCGAGGCATCGGTCGTGCTATCGCGCAGCGCCTGGCATCGGAGGGCGCCACCGTCGTGGTCACTGCGCGTGGCACCACACCCTCGGTGTCCATTCGCGAGGGGAAAGCCACGACGATCCCCGGTTCGCTCGAGGAGACCGTCGAGCTGATCGAGGCAGCGGGCGGGAAGGCACTGCCCATTCCCGCAGATCTGGAGGATGCCGAGGCGCTGGACACACTTGTCGACCGTGTGGTCGATGAGGTCGGAAGTATCGACATCCTCGTCAACAACGCCGGTTTCGCGGACTACGCGTCGATCGAGAAGATGAGCCCTGCGACGTTCGATCGCACGATGGCGCACTATCTTCGTGTTCCGTTCCTGCTGTCGCAAGCGGCGATTCCGCATATGCGCAAGCGAGGAGGCGGCTGGATCGTCAACATCGGTTCCTCGACGGGCCTGAGCCCGATCCGGCCCTTCCGCGACTACAACAAGACCTCAGGTGATGTGATCTACGCGTCTGCCAAGGCGGCGCTGCACCGCTTCACCCAGGGTCTGGCGGCGGAGGTGGTCGACGACAACATTGCTGTCAACGTGGTCGGGCCGTCCACCGCCATCATGACGCCCGGGGCCGCCGCCTTGCTGCCCGAGGGCTACGACACGGAACCGGTCGAGTACCTCGTCGAGACGGTGCTGGCCATGTGCACACTGCCGGCCGAGGAGCGCACCGGGCATGTGGCGTTCAGTCTGCACTTTCCCTGGCACGAGAAGCTGGAAGTCAAGAGCCTCGACGGTTGTGAGACGCTGCCGCCTCTCGAGCCCCCGTCGTGGGCGAACCCCAACATCGCGCCGTCCGGACTGTAGCGGCCGAGTACGCGTCCACCATCCATCGAGTGAACGGAGGCCGTCGCCGACTTCCTCGTCAGGAATGTCTGCGCCGCACAAAGATGACCGGCACGACAACACAGGAGATCACACTCGACGCCGCAGAGCGTTCCCTCGCGATCCACGAGATCGAGAAGGTGTTCGCTGCCCGGCCCACAAGGTCGACCGTCGCTGGTTGATCGCGTACCGCAACCTGACTCGATTGCGGGTCGACCACACGCCGGGATTCTTCGACTACACAAGGTGATTCCCCGATTGCTTGCGGGGCGGTATCCACCACGACAGGAGAGCACACCATGCAGATTTCATTCGCCGCAGGAGATGTCGCGGCACTCGTCGGGGCGTGGTGGTACCACTACGACGAATGGAATGCCGATTCGCTGCGCGCACTGATGACCGGCGACATCGCGTTCCGATGTGCCAGCGACACCGGAGCCACGGACTACGAGGACTTCATCCGAGTCGACCTGCGCGGTGCCGACGCAGTGATGGCGTGGAAGGATGATCACCGTCGAAACAGCCCGTATCCGTTGCGTCACAATGGGACGAACGTGTTCCTCACCGAGAACCGAAACGGGGAGGCATCATTCACGTCGTATCTCTTCGTCACGAAGATCGTCGACGGGCGACCGTACAACGTTTCGAGCGGTGTCGTTCGCGGCACCGTTCGTGCCGTGGACGGACGTCTCGCGTTCAGCAGCGTTGAAGTCGTGCTGGACACACAGGAGTCCGTCCGCTTCGCCGACCACCCGGGTCATACTGCAACCGTGGCCTGACCGGGTTCAGCATCGATCCATCCGACCGGGGCGTTTCACGCGTCCCGGTCCCGCCATGAAATGGACGACCGAAGATGCCGCTTTCACCGGAGGCCCAGCAGATCGTCGACGCGTCGGCTCGGCGCATGGGCAAACCGATGTACGAGATCCCTGTGCCGGAGTTGCGCGCAGTGCTGGCAGCCGGTGCGATCCCGGCGACCACGCCGATCCACCACAGTGAAGACCTCCTCGTGCCGTCCGCTGCCGGCGGGGTACCGATACGGATCTATCGACCCTCCGACGACGAGGGTCTGCCGGTGGTCCAGTGGATGCACAGCGGTGGGTTCGCCGTCGGAGGTCTCGACCAGAACGAGGAGTACCTCCGCAGCCTCAGCAACGCTGCCGGCGTCATCGTCGTCTCCGTCGACTACCGATTGGCGCCGGAGCATCGGTATCCCGCGGCGCTCGATGACTGCCGCGCGGTATGGGAGTGGATGATGACGGTTCCTGATGCCCTTGCGTCGGCGGACGTCCGTCGTGCGGTCCTGGCAGGGGAAAGCGCGGGGGGCACCCTGACCTTCGCGCTCGCCCAACAGTTTCGGGACAGGGGCCTCCTGATGCCTGCCGCGCAGATCAGCATGTACGGCACCGCGACGATGCAGGTCACCAATCCCGAATTCGAGACCGTTCTCCTGTCACCCGCCGACTGCCACCGGTTCTGGGATCTGTACGTGCCCGATTCTGCCGAGCGCGACTCACCGTACGTCAACCCGGCTGCTGCGACCGATCTGAGCGGACTGCCGCCGGCGTTCGTCGTCACCGCCGAGATCGACCCCACCCGAGACGGCACCGAGAAGTACGCGCGGAACCTGCAGGCTTCCGGTGTCGAGGTGGAACTGCGCCGCTACGACGGCATGATGCACGGCTTCGCGACGATGACCACTGCTCTGCCACCGGCACGGCAGCTGTTCGAACACCTCGTCGCGTACTTGAACCGTATTCCGGCATCCGACTCTGCCGCGGATCGCCGATGAGTCGCAGAGGAGAGAATGACATGTCCACAGCACAGCAGAGGTTTTCCACCGGAACCGCATTGGTGACCGGCGGAGCAGCAGGGATCGGAGAGGGCTTCGTACGCCACCTGGCCGCACTCGGTATGACGGTCGTTGTGGCCGATATCGACGAGCAGAAAGCGGTCGAGGTCGCGGACGCGGTCATCCGTGAAGGGGCAGCCGCAGAGGCCTATCGGATCGACGTGACAGACGCCGACGCGGTGGACGAGATGGCCCGGTATGTCTTCGACCGGTACAGCAGCCTCGAACTCCTGGTGAACAACGCGGGTGTCGAGAACGCAGGTCTGTTGTGGGAGGTGAGCATCGACCGGTGGCGCAAGGTTATGGACATCAACGTCGACGGGGTCTTCCACTGTCTTCGATCGTTCGTACCGCGGATGATCGAAGCCGGCACGCCTGCGTGCATTGCGAATCTGTCGTCGGTCGGTGGGCTCAACAGTGTGGCGGTCCAAGCTCCCTACATCGTCAGCAAGCATGCTGTGCTGGCTTTGACGGAGTGTCTGCATCAAGAGCTGTCTCTGGTGAAGGCGCCGATTCAGGTGTCGGCCGTCCTTCCTCACTCCATTCGCAGTCAGATCTTCCTGGCTGCCGAACGGGATGCACCCACCCAGAACGAGACTGCCAATGCGGTCTTTGCCGCAATGCAACGTGCCAACGTCGAATCGGGTCTCGACCCCGTCGTTGCTGCCGAACACATGACCGAAGCCATCGCGCGCGGCGACTTCTGGGTGTTCTCCAACGACGAAGTGTGCACACAGATGGCGGCCAACCGGGGGCGGCAACTGCTCGAGTTGGCACCACCGGCGGACCCTCGTGTGATGTTGAACAAAATGGGCGTGTCCGCTCCGGCGTGAACCGTTCGATATCGGCTGACCGCTGAACGGGCAGCGGGCTTTTCTCCTGTACTTCAATGCGATTGGCTCAGAAGAGTGTGCAATGCCTGGGCCGTGCAGGCCAGGCGACGGTGCAACTCGATCTCGATTCCGACCGGAAGGAAATCCATGACCTCCACATTCACCCCGAGTGGACCCGCCCGAGACTCGATCACCCCCGAGGCTCTTCGGTCGGCTATCGCCGTTGCGGATCCGGGTGCACTGTTGATGTCCATGGTGCATGTTTCCGGCGACCTGTCGTTGCTCGACGAGTTCGAGGAGCAGGTCGCACACGCCAAGCGCGCACAGGCTGGGGGCGGGACTGCGACGCAGACACACTACGGTGCGCAGAGCGGCGCCGTAGCAACTCCACCCGGCCAGTTCCCCGTCGAGATCGCCGCCGCCATCCGCGAGCGGGCAGCGGAGGTGCTCACGTCCGGATTGTCTGTGCAATTGGGCCTGCCCGAACCCGAATTGTTCCGCCGGATGGCCTCGCTGTGCACCGTCGGCACAGTGGACGAAGAATTCGTGCCGCTTCTACTCGAACAGGCAGGGTTTCAGAAGGCGCAACGGCGAATTCCGGTGACGAGAACACCGGCGCCGGATTTCGACGTGATCGTGATCGGTGCGGGAATGATCGGCTTGAATGCGGCGATCAAGCTGGGAGAGGCGGGTTTTCGCTACACGGTGTTCGAGGAGCGGGATGAGCTGGGAGGGACGTGGTCGCGCAATACGTATCCCGGTGCGGCGGTCGATACCCCGAGTCATTACTACTCGTATTCCTTCGAACTCAATCCTGACTGGACGCGTTACTACCCGACGGGGCCCGAATACCTCACCTACATGCAAGGTGTGGCCGAGAAGTACGGCCTGTACCGGAACATCGAGTTCTCGACCTCGGTGATCTCCGCCGAATGGATCGAGGAAGAGCAGAAGTGGGTCGTGGAGACCCGCTGCCAGGACGGCAGTGTCGTTCCGTACACCGCGAGTGCTGTGGTCACGGCGCTGGGAATGCTCAACTCTCCCAATATTCCTGATATCGAAGGTATGAACACTTTCGAAGGACGGATCGTGCACACGGCGGAGTGGGCTTCGGATCTCGACCTGGTGGACAAGCGGGTCGTCGTGGTCGGCACGGGATGCACGGCGGTGCAGGTGGCTCCGAACATCATCGACGAGGTCGCCAGTCTTGATGCGCTCGTCCGCAGTCCCCATTGGATCGTGCCGGAGAAAGCTGTGGTCAACGACGTTCCCGAAGGGGAGCGGTGGGCGATGCGGCATCTGCCGTACTTCCAGAACTGGTTCCGGCTCAAGGCGTACTGGCTCGCGTCCGACAACCTGTACCCGGTTCCGCGAATCGATCCGGAGTGGGCCGCTACCCATCTTTCGGCCTCACCCGCGAGCGACCTGGTCATGCAGACGGCATTGCAGTATCTCGAACGGTCCTTCCCCGACCGACCCGACCTTTGGGAGAAGTTGACGCCCGACTTCCGCCCCTATGCCAAGCGCATCGTCAAGGACCCGGGATTCTTTGCCGCTCTCAACCGGGAGAACGCCACATTGCATCGGGCAGCCCCCGCGCGGATCCATCCGGGGGGTGTGACGACCACGGACGGCGTGTACATCGAGGCAGACGTGATCATCCTGGCCACCGGGTTCCATCTCGAATTCACCACGTCCATCGACATCATCGGACGGAACGGTACGAAGCTCGCCGATCTGTGGAAGAACGGCGACGACCCACGGGCGTACCTCGGGATTCAGGTGTCCGGCTTTCCCAACCTTTTCGTCACGGCAGGCCCGAATGCGGCTCCCAACCACGGTGCAGGGCACAACATCACAAGCGAAGAACATGTGCACTACGTCGTGGAGTGCCTGCAGTACCTCGTCGAGCACGACTACGCGTCCATGGACGTCGATCCGGAGGTGCAGGCCGAGTACAACCGTGAGGTCGACGAGGCGCTGGACCGGACCGTCTGGGCGCACCCCGGTGCAGAGGTGACCGGTTACTACCGAAACAGCGCGGGCCGCCCGGTCGGGCCGTGCCCGTGGCGCCTGGTCGACTACTGGACCATGCTGCGCGAGCCGTCGGTCGACCATTTCCAGTTCACTCGGCATTCTGTATAGTCGGCGGCTCGCCGAGCTACTCGGGCGCCCACCTGCCACCGCGGGTTGGCGCCCGACGCGTAGGCACGCCACTGGGACGTGGGTGTCGCCGTGAACGCTGGAGATGCGGACACGTGGGATATCCCGGTGGTCGGGAGCACCTGTGCCGATGGAGAAGTGGCTCGCATAGCGTCTCCTACCAGCATGTGACACTCAGGTACAAGGAGAACTCTCGATGGCGAAACGCGCCGTACCGCCCCTTACCCCCGCCCGCGACACAACCGTGGACCTGCTCGTGATCGGCTCGGGTACGGGCATGGCCGCGGCGTTGAGTGCGAAGGAACTCGGTCTGTCCTCGCTCATCGTCGAGAAGACCAAGTACGTAGGTGGCTCCACCGCGCGCTCGGGCGGCGCGTTCTGGATGCCCGCGAACCCCGTGCTGAAGGAAGCGAAGACCGGCGACACGGTCGATCGTGGCCGCACCTACGTGCGCTCGGTGGTCGACGGCACCGCTCCCGTGGAGCGCGGCGACGCGTTCGTCGACAACGGCGCCGAGACGGTGGCGATGCTGCAGCGCACCACGCCGATGAAGTTCCTCTGGGCCGAGGGCTACTCCGACTACCACCCCGAGCGTCCCGGTGGTGCCGCCGTCGGCCGCACCTGTGAGTGCCGCCCTTTCAACCTTTCGCAGCTCGGTGCGGAACGTGGCCGGCTGCGCCCGGGTCTGATGGACACCGGACTCCCGATGCCCACGACCGGCGCCGACTACAAGTGGATGAACCTGATGGTGCGGACTCCCGTCAAGGGTTTCTCGCGAATCTTCCGTCGCCTCGCTCAGGGTGTGGCCGGACTTGCCGTCAAGCGTGAGTACGCCGCGGGTGGGCAGGCCATCGCAGCGGGCCTGTTCGCGGGCGTGCTGAACGCGAACATCCCGGTGTGGACGGAGACGTCACTGGTGCGGCTCGTCAAGGACGGCGATCGGGTGACCGGCGCGGTTCTCGAGCAGAACGGCCGCGAGGTGACCGTGACCGCGACGCGCGGCGTGGTCCTCGCCGCCGGCGGCTTCGACCACGACATGGCGATGCGCCGCAAGTTCCAGTCCGAGCGGCTGCTCGACCACGAGAGTCTCGGTGCCGAAAGCAATACCGGTGACGCGATCAAGATTGCGCAGGAGATCGGCGCCGACATCGACCTGATGGATCAGGCCTGGTGGTTCCCCGCCGTCACACCGACCAAGCCGGGCAAGCCGCCGCTGGTGATGCTGGCCGAGCGGTCGCTGCCGGGTTCGTTCATCGTCGACCAGACCGGTCGTCGCTTCACCAACGAGTCGTCGGACTACATGTCCTTCGGACAGCTCGTCCTCGAGCGCGAGCGCGCGGGTGATCCGATCGAGTCGATGTGGATCGTGTTCGACCAGAAGTACCGCAACAGTTACATGTTCGCGGCCGGGCTCTTCCCGCGCGCACCGATCCCCGGATCCTGGTACAAGGCCGGAATCGCCCATCAAGGCACGAATGCAGCGGAGCTCGCGGAATCGATGGGTGTGCCCGTCGAGTCGTTCAGCGACCAGTTCCGACGGTTCAACGAGGATGCCGCCGCAGGTGTCGACTCGGAGTTCAACCGTGGTGCGAGCGCGTACGACCGCTACTACGGCGATCCGACGGTCGAGCCCAACCCGAACATGCGTCCCCTCGACCACGGCCCGTACTTCGCGGTGAAGATGACACTCAGTGACCTCGGCACGTGCGGCGGTCTGCGGGCCGACGATCGGGCGCGGGTACTGCGAGAGGACGGCAGCACCATCGACGGGCTCTACGCGATCGGCAACACCGCTGCCAACGCGTTCGGTCACCGCTACCCCGGTGCGGGTGCCACGATCGGCCAGGGCCTCGTGTACGGCTACATCGCCGCCCACGACGCCGCGGGCTCGACGGTCTCCTCCTGACGATGACGGGTATGGACCGGGTCGCCATCGCGGACAGCCTGTTCGCGATGGCGGCCTGTCTCGATGACAAGGACTGGGCGGTGCTCGCCGCGACGCTCACCGACGACACCCGTTCGTACGGAAGTGTCGGTGTGGCGGAAACTGGTGCCCGCGTGCGCTACTGCCTCGACCGGTGCGGTGCCACCCAGCACCTGCTCGGCAACGTCCGGATCGACCAGGACGGGAGCGACGCCGTGGTGCGAAGCAGCTTCCGGGCTTTCCACGCCGGGATCGGCGACCTCGCCGGCATCACCTACGAATGCATGGGCGACTACGACGACCGTTGGCGCCACACCTCCGGCGGATGGCGCCTCGCGGCGCGGACCGTTCGGATCCGCGCCGAACTCGGCGACCGCCGCGTCATCGGTATGTAAGCATCCACTGCGGGGTGAGTGGTCAGTACGGGTCGTAGCGAATGTTCTCGGGCGGGGTGCCGCTCTCCACGAGTTTCTGCACCGTCGTACGCACCATTGCCCCGGGCCCGCACACAAGCACCTGGTGGTCGCCGAACGATCCGTAGGACGTGACGATTTCGTCGAGGCTGCCTTCGACCAGCTCGTCCGGGTCGGGGCCGATGTGACCGAGCCGGGAGAGGATTCCTTCGTACCAGGGGTCGGGCACCGACGAATCCTCGACGGATTCGACGACGGGCACCACCGTCAGCCAGGGCAGTGCCTCGGCGAGCAGCGACAGCATGTCGGCGGCGAAGAGGTCGAGGGGGGTGCGTCCGCCGACGAACAGGAACTTGCGCGCCGGATCGGCA